>JAQBTY010000454.1 GCA_027624735.1 Pseudomonadota bacterium
GCGTTATGTTTCCCCGTGGGGTAAATCCCGGTCACCGGCGACTTTTTCAACGGGCTGCTAACCTCCCCCCCAAACGGGGGGAGGGAAAGTTTTTCAAGAACTTACAACATAAATCCCCTCCCCCGCGGCGGGGGAGGGTTAGGGAGGGGGGCCTACGGCGCCGAATTCCACATTCGAGTCTCAAGAGGCTCGATCTCCTCGTAACCCCTGCAATTGCGCGGCTTCCGCATGGACCCGCCTATTTAAACCGGACAGTAGTGGCCGGAGCCCGTCCCAGGGCCGGCCATGGCGGGCCCCGTGAACGCATCGATCCGAAAGCGGCGACCGCCGGACGGAAACGCCAAAGACGGCGATCACGCGCGCTGCTTGGTGAAGATGAAGGCCATGGAAAAAGGCCTGACAAACGGGCGACATTATGAGACTGAAAGATCGTGTTGCCATTGTGACCGGCGCCGCCGGCGGACAAGACCTGCATCCTCGACCACGTCATAGAGCTTAATTCAGCCTAGGCCGGCACGCTGTCTCTCGTCCATTTGGGCCGGCCATCAAATGAAACTATGCCTGTTAACCCGACGGTTTCGCCCGCCAAATCCTGCCGACCGTCGGATCAACTCCCAATACCGCCGGCTTTTCGACTGTTGAGGGCGCTGGACTCCTGGCTTTCGATTTGGTCATCGACACCGGATTGTTGGCTTTGGTCACTATGTTCGCCCCGCCCCCCGCCTGTCCAAAAGGCGATTTTGTCCAGCAGTTCCTTTTGATCGATCGGCTTGCTTACGTAATCGTTCATACCCGCCTGAATCACATGCTCCCTGTCGCCTTTCATGGCGTTTGCCGTCACACCGATGATGGGCACCCTCGCGTGCTCCGTCGGGAGCAGGCGGATCCTGCGGGTTGCTTCAATGCCGTCCATTTCCGGCATTTTTATATCCATAAGGACCAGATCGAAGGGCAGGTTTCGCACCGCTTCCACCGCTTCCAAGCCATTCGCCGCGAACAAGGTGTTGAAACCCTGCCTTTCCAGCAGCGCGCGCATGAGCTTCTGATTTACGTGATTGTCCTCGGCGATCAGGATGCGGGCGCCCCCGCTTTGGTTGGAGGCGGTCTGCGAAAGAACCCGTGCCCGCGCGGCATCCGCGACAATCGGTGCATCACCGAAAACCCTCCTGGCACAAAGGAGAAGGGATCCAGGGCGCAGCGGTTTCGGAAGCGAGGCGTCGAAGCCATACTGCTTCACCGCGCTGTCGGAAGTAAACTTGCCGGAAGACGACGACAGCACGAGCCTGATCTGCTCCACGCCGGTCATATTCCGGATCATTTCGGCGAGATCGATTCCGTCGGTTCCGGGCATGAAATGATCGATGATCGCACCGTCAAAGGGTTGGCCGGCATCAATTGCCTCGTGCAGTTTCCTCATGGCGCTTTCCGCGCCCGTCGCCGTGGTCACTGTAACGCCCAAGGCTAAAAGCTGTTTCTCGAAAATGGTCCGATTGATCTGGTTGTCATCGACGACCAGAATTTTGCGGCGCTGAAGGACCGTCCCGATATCCTTCGCCCAGCCATCCGCAATTCCAGATGACTTGACCCGGATGGTGAACCAGAAGAGGCTTCCTTTCCCTTCGTCGGATTCCACGCCGATTTCGCCGCCCATCATTTCCGTGAGACGCTTGCAGATCGCAAGGCCAAGGCCCGTGCCTTCGTAGTGGCGTGTGTGGGACCCGTCGACCTGGTAGAACTGGTCGAACAGTTGGGCGCGGGCATTTTCGTGAATTCCGATGCCGGTGTCGCGTATTTCAAACCGAAGGAGCATCGAGTCCTCGGTTGGTTCCCGGTCTTGTACCGACACCTCGATCGACACGCCGCCATTTTTCGTGAACTTGATCGCATTGCCGATCAGATTGAGGAGAATCTGCCGTATGCGCCCGTCATCGCCGACGAGGTTACCGGGAACATCGGTCGCGACAAACGTCGGAATTTCGAGGCCTTTGCCATGCGCTTGCGCCCCCAGAAGTCCAACCGCGCTGTCCATCAGCGATATGGTCGCGAAGACTGATTCTTCGAGTTCCATCATGCCCGCTTC
The DNA here is from genome assembly GCA_027624735.1 of Pseudomonadota bacterium. GTDB lineage: Bacteria > Pseudomonadota > Alphaproteobacteria > MPNO01 > UBA2964 > JAQBTY01. Next base: position 2,081 of record JAQBTY010000454.1, read on the forward strand.
GATCTTGGAAAAATCAAGAATGTCGTTCAGGATGGTCAATAAGGAATCGCCCTACTGCAGGATCGCTTCCGTATATTCCTTCTGGTCGTCGCTGAGTTGCGTACCGATCAGCAATCCGGCCATTCCCAACACGCCGTTTAGCGGGGTGCGGATCTCATGGCTCATATTGGCAAGGAATTCCGACTTCGCGCGCTCGGCGCTTTGCGCCTTGTTGCGTTCCGTTTCCAGTTCCAGATTCTGGCGGAGCAGTCGACGCTGACGGTACATCAAAAGAACGAGCAATATAGTTGGCAATATAGTCGCTAAAATCGTCAAACCGATTATTTCGGCGCCGAACTTCTTGAATTCCTTCCGAACCAGGGCTGCCTGGGTAGTCTGATCGACATAGACCTCAACGATAGCGACTGTTTTCCCGTCTCGTACGATCGGGACGTAGCTTTCCACATAGACCCTGGGCCGATCGGGCTTGCCGGTCCCATCCTCTACCGACGTGTACGGCACGCCTGTCTCGACAACAGATGCCGCCTTGGGATTGTGTTCACCCAGATTGGAAGCCTTTTTCAAGTACGCATCGAGTTTATCGGATATCAACCGTATCCGGCCCCGTGAGTCGAAAAGCTTGAAGCGAAACACGTCGCCAAAACTGCGTACCCGATTAAGGATCGCTATCTCCGATTCGAGGGGCGCCGCTCCCGACGCTATTTCCTCAATTCGGGACAATTCTGAACCGGTGTGGTCGGCCCACGACCGTGCGCTCCTTTCCGCCTCGGCCGCAATAATTCGGTCAGCGGTCAGCTCCAATACATGGTAACCGCCAAAAATAACGGAACCGGCAAGGAAAAGGCTAAAAGTGATCAGACCCCACCTTTTCCCCGCCGTATTTATGAGTCTATCCATTGGCTTCCGATTTCCGAACGGGCACGTGTCACGAACGTTAATTTGCGTCGATTAAGGTAAATGAACGATGAATTCGGGAGCCCGCCCACGTCCGCTGAGGGCTTGTCTGAGAGGGATCGGTGGCGCGAAATAACTTCCGCTGCTACCCCATGAACGGACCTTGCCGCCAACGCCGGCCAAAATAGTGATTCATGCCGGGATTGGTGATCAATACGGTCTTTTTTTTGCCCAAATGCTACTGTGCATGGGGTTGTTTTGCGAAAAAAATATTTTACCCCGTCCCCCCCCCCCCCCCCC
>JAQBTY010000455.1 GCA_027624735.1 Pseudomonadota bacterium
CAGCGTAAAGGAGATGATGATCGGCGCCATATAGACCGTCGACACCACGGTGATCCGCGACATGTAGCGCGCCAGCGGCAAAATAGTGAAAATCATCAACCCGTAGGTCACCGCCATGGCGGTGAACGGACCATAGGCCAGATGGGGCTGGTTGATGAACAGATCGGGGCCGACCGTAATGCCGTGATAGGTGAGCACCACCATCATGATGGCCGCCGTCGCTCCGCCGGGAACGCCGATCACCAGCAGCGGCACCAGGGTTCCCGATGTCACGCCATTATTGGCTGATTCAGGGGCGATCAACCCCTCGATATGACCGGTCCCGTAAAGCTCCGGCGTCTTGGAAAATGCCTTGGACTGTTGATAGGCGACGAACGCGGCGATGGCCGCGCCGGCGCCGGGGACAACACCGATCACCAGCCCGATCAGGCTGGTCCAGATGATGTGCCACCACCGTGACAGCGCTTCCCGGACGCCTTCCATGGTTTCCGCCCAGCCGGCCTTTTGCATGGCCGCCTTGCCGCGTTTGGTCAGGATGGATTCGCCTTCGAGAACGGCAAAGGCTTCGGAAACCGCGAACAGGCCGACCAGGGCCGGGATCAGCGGCACCTTGTCGTATAGTTCGAGGAATCCGAACGTGCCGCGTGGCGTTTCATACACCACATCGGCGCCAATATAGCCGATCATCAGCCCGAAGAACCCGGCGATCAGTCCCTTCAGCGTATCCTTGGCGGCGATGGTGGCGATCAGAGATATGCCGAAAATCATGATCACGATCATCTCGACACTGTGCAGGTAGAATGCCACCTGCGACAGCCAGGGCAGGAGGAGCAACGCGATAATCGTCGTGAATAGCCCGCCGAACACTGACGAGACGAAGGAAATGGCAAGTGCCTGTTGGGCGCGGCCGTTACGGGTCATGGGATAGCCGTCGAGCGGCGTTGCCGCCGCGCCGGCGGGGCCGGGGATGTTCACCAATATGGCGGGAATGCCGGCGCCGAGCCGTGACGAGGCGTAAAGCGCGACCATGAAGATGAGCCCGACCTCCGGATCCATCGCCAAGGTCAGCGGCAACAGGATAATGATGGTGTTGGCGGCGCTGAAGCCCGGTATGGCGCCGACAATCAGCCCGAGAAATATGGCCGGGACGATCACCCACCAGAAGGTGAAGGTGCGAGCGAATTCGTCGATGAATATGCCCCAGTCAATTTCCATCTCAGAACAGCCCCTTTACGGCAAGTTCGAACGGTCCTTCGGGAAATCGCGTCTCGAAGGCCACGACGAACAGCAGCCATCCGCCCAGTGACAGCGAGGCGGCGAGGCCGAGAATGAACCCTTTGCGACGGCCTTCATTCAGGGTCAGCATGGATAGGCTCAGGAAGATGAAACTGGTCAGGGTGAACCCACCCCACTGGATGAAAAAAATATAGCCCAGGGTCAGGCCGAGAAGAGTGAGACGTTTGGGAATATAGCTGGCCGGCGCGAGAAGCCCGCCCAGTCCCAGATCCGCTTCGCCGCGCCGCACCATGAGCAGGCTCCTGACGGCGAAAATGATGACGCACACCGACAATATGCTGCCGACAAAGAAGGCGCTGACTTGGGCGGACCAGGGAACGTCGATGATCGTGGTGAAATAATAAAGCGTGAAGGCCAGCGCCAGGCCGGGTATTACCAACTCACCGCCGAGATGCTTTTTTTCAGGCTTGCCTTCTCCGTTCTGATCCGCCATCTCGTCTTCTCCTCACGCGACCGGCACGCCTGCTGCCATCTACTTACAATGTTGAAAATTCATCGTTGAAAATTTGTTGGAAAAGGCGACGCGCCACGATCCGGCGCGCCGCCCGAGGGTGTTGGCTTGGCTCAGCCTGTATCAGCCCTTTTTCTTCTTCGCTTTGCCGGTCAGGAGGGTTCTGTATTCCTTGCCGATTTCGGTGATGTCACTGGCGTATTTGGCGCATTCCTCGGGCCCGCCATAAACGATGTATTCCCAGGGCGCCTTGGCCTTGAGCACCGCCTTCTTGTAATCGGGGTCAGTATACACCTTCCGCATGGTCTCGGTCATGATCTTGAAACGGTCCGGATGTTTATCAACGGCCGATTTCTTTATCCCGAAAGCGCGGGCGCCCGCAACGAGGGGCGGCAGCTTCATTCCGAAATGATCGTTGACGACGACGGCGTCCTTCATGCGATTGGGCAGTGGGTTGTTGTCGTCGAATACGCACAGTATTTTGAACTGCTTGGCGCGGCGCACGATATCGCCCGATGGCAGCGCGGCGCAATCGACCTCGCCGGTGGTCACCGCGGCACGGGTGTTGCGCCCGCCCGAAAGCGGGATCAGGTTGAATTTCGCGCCGGTATGTTGCGCCAGCGCCACCGCGCCTAGCGACGCCGGGTGCGCCAGCCGGCTGACACCGACCGTGATGGTCCGTTTTTTGCCCTCGGCGATTATGTCGTCAATGGTTTTGAATTTCTTATGCTTGCGGTCGATGAAAATCTGTCCGGGGTCGCGGTCGACCCGGGCGAAATACATGAAATCCGCGAGGTTGAATGTCGGCGGCTTGACGACCCAGTTCAGGACCTCCGGGCCCATATTGCCGAACAGCAGATTGTAGCAGTCATCGTCTGCCTTCCCTATGTAGGTTTCATAGCCAACGCGGCCTGCGGCGCCCGGATAGAAAGCGGGTTCGAAATTGGTGTTGATATATTTTTTCCAGGTGGCGTAGAAGGTGCGCAGATTACGGTCGGCGCCGCCGCCGGCGCGGGTCGGCACATAGACCTTGATGTTGCGTTCCGGGAAGGCCGCGGCGAAGGCCATCTGGAACGGCAGCATGGTCAGTGCGCTTGCGCTCAGTGTGGCGCCGGTGCCTTTTAAGAAGCCGCGGCGCGAAAAATCATTATCGAAATCGCTCACCCGAAATTCTCCCTAATTTTGACGGCACACTTCGTATCGCAAGATGTGCCGCAAAAGCCGGACCCGCCACAAACGGCACGCCGCTTGCAATATGGTTAGGGATAATAGAGCGCTGGTCAAGCGCGATGAAGGCATCGGCGCTTTAATGTGGCGAAATGCTCTGCTTTCTTTCGGTAATCAGCCATTACAAAAAATTATTACGGAAACGCACAGGCGCTCTCCGTTTGCCGCCACGAGTGTCCGGTCTAAATTCCGTGGTGCGTCTGGAGATCGATTTTTTTCCTTCTCGTCATTACCAGGCCCAAGTGCGCTTCACGCCCATGGCCACTCCTGTCCGGTAGGAATTTGA
>JAQBTY010000456.1 GCA_027624735.1 Pseudomonadota bacterium
TTCTGTACCTTGACGATGGCGCGGACCGCCGCGTCGATCGCCCCCGGTTCGCGGGCGATGTAGTCGTCTGTCGTCGCCAGCCCGGCAAAGGTAGCAAAGCGGATGTCGCCGGGGTCGTCGCCACGCCGTACATCGACATGAATCTTGCCAACGCCGCTTGTGACCGCCGTCTCGGCGCCCATGGCATTGGCCCAGAATCCGTCGATTTTCCCTTCCTTAAGCGCCTCTGCCGCGAACACGCCGAAAGATACATGGCGTTCCTTCGCGCCGGGCAACTCAATGATCTCCAGGTCGCGGTCCGGATCCAGACCGCCCCTGCGCAGCATCTGTTTGAAAGCGAGATCAGGCCCTTCCGCGGCCGTGAATCGCAAGCCCCGTAGCGCCTCGACATCGCCCCGCTCAGCCGCCAGATCGGTGCGAACGGTCAGGAGCCACGGGGTTCCCTGAGACAGGGCTACGCACAGTTTGGCGCCTTGCCAATCCTTGAATTCGGTGAGGACATCAAAGACCGAGCCGGCGATCATGGCGTCGGCCGATCCTTCGCGGAGCGCCCGCGTGGAGCCCATCGCCGAAACGAGCTCAATCCGCGCATCAAGCCCTTCGGCCTTGAAATAACCAAGTTCGTCGGCGGCGAGCGCCGGGAAACAGGTATTGCTGACTAGGTCGACCGCTGCGATGCGCATCTGGGATTTCCCCCCGGCTATGTCCCGATCTCTATTGAAAAAGGCGGGGCAAGAATTTCTTGTCGCACAGGCTATGCCGCCTGAATGATGTTTTCAACGGCCCCGCGGATTGCCGCGAGGACTCAAGTAACGACCGGGCCGCGACCACCGCTACCCTTCGCCTATCGCCGTCCACGGCCGGGTCCCGTTACGGTCCACGAGCCGGAGGGTCGGCAGCGGCACGATGAACGTACCACCGGATTCCAGGTAGGCCTGGTTGCGCGCAACGATGGAGTCCGCGAAGTTCCAGGCGAGGATGAGGACGTACTCCGGCCTATCGTCGTAAATAGCCTGGGCAGAGGTAACCGGAATTTCCAGCCCGGCGACGTACCGGCCCTGCTTGAGCGGATTGTCATCGACGATGACCGGTACAAGTTCGCTGCTGATGGCGAAGTGATACATCAAGGTCGTTGCCTTGGCCGGAACACCGAAGCCATAGACCCGCCCGCCACGCGCCGCGATGTCGCCGAGCAGCCTGTTCAAATCGGTCGACAGCGCTTTGATGGATGCTTCGAAACGGAGGAAGGTTTCCTTGCGGTCGAGACCAGCCGCTCGCTCGGCGGCAATGAACGCGGCAATCGAGGCGGCGGGCGCAACATGGCCGAGGCGCGCGAAGCCGCGCAGTGTGCCGCCCTGGATTTCGTGGCGCTCCACATGCACAAGACTCATGCCATGGCTGGCGAAAAACCCCGCCAGCGGCTCAACATGATGATAATCGAGATGCTCGTGATAGATCGTGTCGAACAGGGTCTTCTGGTAGACATCGAGCAGATAGCCCACCTCGAAAACAAACTCCGCGCCGTCGTCGAGCAAATGCTTCACCCCTTCGACCACGGAGTGGATATCTTCTATATGCGCGAAACAGTGGTTGGCGCAGACCAGACCGGCCCGGCCGTATTTCGCCGCAAGCTTTCTTCCCACCGCTTCCCCGAAAAATTCCACAATGGTCGGTACGCCGGCCGCCACCGCCTGGGCGGCGATGTTCCGGGCCGGGTCCACCCCCAGCACCGGGAATCCCAGGCGCTGAAAGTTTGCCAGTAATGAGCCATCGTTGGAGCCGATTTCGATCACCAATTTGTTGCCGGAATCTTTGATTCGTTCGGCTAGCGCGACGGCCTGATCGGCGAGATGGCGCAGCATGACCGGCGATGTCTGCGAAACATACAGGTAATTCGAAAATAGCAATTCGGGATTGACGATGTGGCGCAGCTGAAGATGGTGACAATCCGCGCAGCGACAGACCTCCAGCGGATAACAGGCGGGTACTCGTCCGAGGACCTCCGCCGTAATCAGATTGTTCGCCGGCGGCGTCGGCGTCAGTTCGAGAACGGTCTCGATGGCGGAAGAGCCACACAGGCGGCAACACGCGATCTCGTAATACTGCTCACCCGCGCTCATGGTCTCGATCGTTTCCCGTGAAGGCTCAAGCTTCAGATAAATCGGTGATAGTCGGTGGCTTCGATGATCTTGGGAAGCTCGGTGTCGAAGTTTCGCTGCGGCTCCCAGCCGAGCGCCTGCAGCCGCGAACTGTCGAGGCTGTAGCGGATGTCCTGGCCGACGCGGTCATCGACCAGCTTATAGGCGCGGTCTTCGGGCACGCCGATGATGGCTGCGATCTTGCGCACCACGTCGATGTTGAGAATTTCGTAATTGCCATTGACGTTGTAAATGGTGTTGGGCTGCCCCTTTTCGATCACGGTGAGGATCGCATCGACGCTGTCTTCGACATGCAGCCAGTTGCGGTAATAGCGCCCCTGACCGTGCAGCAGCGCGGGCAAACCACGCAACATCCGGCCTGACGATTTGGGAATCAATTTTTCCGGATACTGGTGCATGCCGTAGTTGTTGCTCATGCGGATAATATTGTAGTTGACGCCATAGGTGCGACCCCAGCCGTAGATCAGCATGTCCGCCGCCGCTTTGGTGGCGGAATAGGGGTTCGAGGGATGGAGCATGTCGTTTTCGGTATGCGCCCCGTCGGCGATCTCGCCATACACCTCGTCGGTACTGATGTGGACGAATCTGGGTCGGTCGTCAGGAGCCTTGGCGCGCACCAGCTCCATCAGGCGCTGCGTGCCCATGAAATTACTGATGCAAAATCTGCGGCTGTCGGCAATAGAATTGTCGACGTGCGATTCGGCGGCGAAGTTCAGCAAATAATCGCATTCCGGCATATAGGGCAGTTCGGAAATGTCTGACTGGATGTGGCGGTAGCGGTCAAAGTCGTTGAAAACCGCGGCTGCCCTGCGGTCGGCCGCATAATTCACCAAATCGACATTGGTGACATAATGCCCGTCGGCCAGCAATCGCTGGACGAAATGCTTGCCGATGAACCCAAGCCCCCCGGTAACCGTAAAGATTCTTGTTTCCGCCATGGTCAGTTCCGATGCCTTTTCGCCATTGTGACGATCCTTATACAGGGGCTGGACCTGTCTCGAAAGTGCGTGGAGCAGGCGTATTCAGGCCACTAGCCCGGATTATTCACGGTGGTCGGATGGTTTGAGCAAGGCGCGTGGTATCGTCCGGGTTGACGG
>JAQBTY010000032.1 GCA_027624735.1 Pseudomonadota bacterium
ATCCGGTGCGGACGCGCCCAAGAGCCTGGATGAGGTCGACCCCAAGCTTCTGGAAATGTACGAGAAGCTCGGCATCCCGCTGCACGAGCGCGCCATTTTGGCCGGCGTCGCGGTGGACGCGGTGTTCGACAGCGTCTCGGTGGCGACCACCTTCAAGGACAAGCTGGAAGAGGTCGGGGTCATCTTCTGTTCGATCAGCGAGGCGGTGAAGGAACATCCCGAGCTGGTACGCAAATACCTCGGCACCGTGGTGCCCCAGGCGGATAATTTTTTCGCCACGCTGAATTCAGCGGTCTATAGCGACGGCACCTTCGTCTATGTGCCCAAGGGCGTCCGCTGCCCCATGGAGCTGTCGACCTATTTCAGGATCAACGCCGCCAATACCGGGCAGTTCGAACGCACCCTGATCGTCGCCGACGAAGGATCCTATGTCAGCTATCTGGAAGGCTGCACCGCGCCCATGCGGGACGAAAACCAGCTTCATGCCGCGGTGGTCGAGCTGATTGCCCATGACGATGCGGAAATAAAATATTCGACGGTGCAGAACTGGTATCCCGGCGACGAAAACGGCAAGGGCGGGATTTACAATTTCGTGACCAAGCGCGGCGCCTGCCGCGGCCGCAACTCGAAGATCTCGTGGACCCAGGTGGAGACCGGCTCGGCGATCACCTGGAAATATCCGAGCTGCGTTCTCGAAGGCGACAATTCGGTGGGCGAGTTCTATTCGGTGGCGCTGACCAACAATTATCAGCAGGCCGATACTGGCACCAAGATGATCCATATCGGCCGCAATACGTCGAGCACCATCATCTCCAAGGGCATCTCCGCCGGGCATGGACAGAATACCTATCGCGGCCTGGTGAAGGTGTTGGGCAGCGCGGAAGGCGCGCGTAACTTCACCCAGTGCGACTCGCTGCTGATCGGTGACAAGTGCGGCGCGCACACCGTGCCCTATATTGAGGTCGGCAACCCGTCGGCCCAGGTGGAACACGAAGCGACCACGTCTAAAATCAGCGAAGACCAGATGTTTTACGTCATGCAGCGCGGGCTGTCGGCGGAGGATGCGGTATCGCTGATCGTCAATGGCTATTGCAAGGAAGTCCTGAAGGAACTGCCCATGGAATTCGCGGTCGAGGCGCAGAAGCTGCTCGCCGTCAGTCTGGAAGGCAGCGTCGGTTAGACGCGGGACTTAGGGGAACGGAAGAACAATGCTATCTATCAAGAACCTTCACGCCACGGTCCACGGTAAGGAGATCCTGCGCGGGCTCGATCTCGAGATCGGCGCCGGCGAAGTCCATGCCGTCATGGGGCCCAACGGGTCGGGCAAGAGCACGCTGTCCTATGTGCTGGCGGGGCGCGAAGGCTACCATGTGACGGAGGGCGAGATCATTTATAAGGGCAAGAATTTGCTCGATCTCGATATCCATGAACGGGCCGGCGAGGGCATCTTTCTGGCCTTTCAGTATCCGGTCGAAATTCCCGGCGTTTCCAGCATGAGTTTCCTGCGCACCGCGCTGAATTCGGTACGGCGCTATCGCGGCGAGGCAGAAATTTCGGCGGTGGATTTCCTGAAACTGGTGCGTGAAAAAGCTAAATCGCTCCATATGGACGACAAGCTGCTGCAGCGCCCGGTCAATGTCGGGTTCTCCGGCGGCGAGAAAAAGCGCAACGAAGTGCTCCAGATGTCCCTGCTGGAACCGAGCCTCGCGGTTCTCGATGAAACCGATTCAGGTCTTGATATCGATGCGCTGAAGGCGGTGGCCGACGGGGTCAACGCGCTGCGCGCGCCGGATCGGTCGGCGCTGGTGATCACCCATTACCAGCGGCTGCTGGGTTATATCGTGCCGGACAAGGTGCATGTGCTGGCCCATGGCAAGATCGCGGCGTCCGGCGACAAGACTCTGGCGCTTGAGCTCGAGGCAAAGGGCTATGCCATGCTCGGTCTCGAAGACATTGCGGCGGCGTGAGGCGAAGACCGTGACAGCCATCCTTCAAACCCTGTCGGACCCCGTGGTTGCGCACTATCAGGCGCGGATTGCGGCCTTGCGCGGCGATCTGCCGGGAGCGGCGCACGGTTGGGTTTCCGGGTTGCGAGACCGGGCGGCATCCGTCTTTGCCAGTCATGGACTCCCGACGCGACGCGTGGAGACCTGGAAATACACCGATCTGCGATCCCTGCATCGGGCTGAGTTCAACCCCGCTTCGTTATCGGAGGTTCCGGCATCGACGATCGTCCCTCACAAAGTCGAGGGCGCCCATCTCGCCGTGTTTGTGGATGGAAATTTCGCACCTAAATTATCGCAGCTCGATGGTCTGCCTGAAGGGGTCACGCTTGCCTCGCTGGCGGACGCGTTGGCGGCTGGAGATCAGTCCCTTGTTCAGGAATTGGGAGAGGCCGCCGATCTCGATCAGCCCGGGTTCGCGGCGTTGAACACCGCGTTGATGCGGGATGGGGCTGTCTGCCGTGTGGCCGGGGGCGTGACGGTCGATGCGCCCGTACAGCTGTTGTTTGTCAGTACGGAAGGATCGGCTGCGGAAACCCATCTTCGCAATCTGATTGTGATGGGCGAAAACAGCCATGCGGCGGTGGTTCAGTCTTACGTGTCTCTTGGTCCGTCCACCGGTTTTTGCGAGGTGGTGACCGAGACGCTTCTGGGGCAGGGGGCAAAATTGCGGCATATAACCCGGCAGGATCAAAGCGCGACCGCGTGGCATGTGGGACTCATTGCAGCAAAGCTCGGGCGCGATTCAAGTTTCGACAGCTTCGTGCTGTCCACCGGCGCGCGGTTGGCGCGCAATGAAATACGAATCTTGCTCGATGGTCCGGGCGCCGATTGCACGCTCAACGGCATCGCCCTGGTGCGCGGCCGGCAGCATTGCGACAACAGTACCGACATCGATCATGCCAGCGGCCAATGCCACAGCAGCCAGCTTTACAAGAACGTGCTGGACGACCGGGCGCGTTCGGTGTTCCAGGGGCGCATTCATGTGGCGCCGGATGCCCAGAAGACAGATGCCCACCAGATGAACCGGAATTTGCTGCTGTCGCGCAACGCCCAGGCCGACAGCAAGCCTGAACTGATTATCCATGCCGATGACGTGAAATGCAGCCATGGCGCGACGGTGGGCGATCTCGATAAGGATGCCATCTTTTACCTGCGGAGCCGTGGCATCGATGCCCTGACGGCGCGTAATCTGATGGTGCGGGGCTTCGCCGCGGAAATGATTGACGAGCTGCCGGACGATTCTATCCGGGCGCATCTCGATGGCGCCATCACCGGCTGGCTTGATGGCATGGTTGCGGCGGAGGCGGCGGCGTAAGCATGGCCTCTTCCGCACCCTTCGATATCATGCGTGTCCGCCAGGATTTTCCGATCCTGAGCCAGCGTGTCTATGACAAGCCGCTGGTCTATTTCGACAGTGCGGCGAGCGCCCAGAAACCGAGAGCGGTGATCGACGCCATCAAACACACCTACGAGACCGAATACGCCAACGTGCATCGCGGTGTTCATTACATGAGCCAGAAGACGACCGATGCAATGGAAGGCGCGCGCGAGAAAATCCGTTCCTTTATCAACGCCGTCAGTGAGCGCGAGATCATCTTCGTTCGCGGCGCGACAGAGGGCATTAATCTGGTGGCCGATTGCTGGGGACGCCAGAACCTAAAACCCGGCGACGAGATTATTCTGTCCCAGCTGGAACATCATTCGAACATCGTGCCCTGGCAATTGATCGCCGAACGAACCGGCGCCGTGATCAAGGTGGTGCCGGTGAACGATGCCGGCGAACTGGAGATGGATGGCTACGAGGCTTTGCTCGGCGACCGTACCGCCATGGTCGCCCTGACCCACGTATCCAATGCGCTCGGCACCATCACGCCCATGGCGGAGATTATCCGCCTGGCCCATGCGCAGGGCGTGCCGGTGCTGGTGGATGGCTGCCAGGCTATCCCGCATATTCCCGTCGATGTGCAGGCGCTCGATGCCGATTTTTATGTCTTTTCGGGGCATAAGCTTTATGGGCCCAGCGGCATCGGCGTGCTCTATGGCAAGGAGACGCTGCTCAATGCCATGCCGCCCTATCAGGGCGGTGGCGAGATGATCGATCTGGTGACCTTTGAAAAGACCACCTACGCCGATCTGCCGTTCAAGTTCGAAGCCGGTACGCCGCATATTGCCGGCGCCATCGCACTGGGGGCTGCGATCGACTACCTGACCGGGCTGGGGCTTGAAAAGATTGCCGCCCATGAAGACGATCTGCTGGCCTATGGCACGGAGCAGCTCGGCAAGATCAACAGTCTGCGCTTTGTGGGAACGGCGGCGGAAAAAACCGCGATCCTGTCCTTTGTGCTCGATGACGTGCACCCGCACGATATCGGCACCATTCTGGACCGCGAAGGAGTCGCCGTGCGTACCGGCCACCATTGCGCGCAGCCGATCATGGAACGATACGACATCGCCGCGACGGTGCGGGCTTCCATCGGTCTATATAACACGCGGGATGAAATCGACGTGCTGGTGAAGGCGCTGGGCCGGGTGCAGGAGATTTTCGGCTCATGAGTAGCGGACTGACAGATCTCTATCAGGAGGTGATCCTCGATCACAGCCGCAATCCGAAGAATTTCGGCGCACCGGAAGAATCCAACCGGCAGGCGCGGGGTAATAATCCGCTGTGCGGCGACCGGGTGTCAGTTTACCTGACGGTCGAAGGGGACCATATCAATGATGCGCATTTCGATGCGCGCGGTTGTGCGATCTCCATCGCGTCGGCTTCCATGATGACGGAAATGATCAAGGGCAAGACTGTCGCGCAAGCCAAATCGCTATTCGACCGCTTTCATGCGCTGGTCACCAGCGATGCGGAGGGTGAAGCCGATGAAGATCTGGCGGAGCTTGCCTCGCTGTCGGGTGTGCGGGCTTTCCCGACCCGGATCAAATGCGCGACGCTTGCCTGGCATGCTATGAGCGCGGCGCTCGACGGCGCCGATGAAGACGTGAAAACCGAATAGGATTGTAGGGGCGTTATGTTCTGGAAAAAAAATATGGAGGAGCGTGTCGTGGAACCGGTGGATCAGGTGACGTCAGTTAGTGCCGAACAGCCTGAATCCGTCTTGGCCGCGCCGCCGGAGGAAATCTTGATGGAAGAGACTTTGATGGAAGAGATGTCGGAAGAGTCCATACCAGCGCCGCTGGTCCGTGAGCCACTGGTGGCGCCGGGCGAGGCGTCGACGCGACCCGAATTGCCGCCCAGCATCCAGGCCGCCCAGCTCGAAGGCCGCATTATTGAGGCTATTTCGACCATTTTCGACCCCGAAATTCCCGTTAACATTTATGAGTTGGGATTGATCTATGATCTCAGTATCACGGCCGACAATTGCGTTCGGGTGGAAATGACCCTGACGTCACCGGCCTGCCCTGTGGCGGGGTCGCTACCCGGCGAGGTCGAGCAAAAAGTGCGCGAGGTCGACGATGTTCAGGATGTCGCGCTCGAACTGGTGTGGGATCCGCCCTGGACGCCCGACCGGATGAGTGAGGCAGCCCGCCTCGAACTTGGCTTTATGTAGGAGGTTTGCGGTGACCATAGCAACAACCGATCGAACCGAACGCCCCCCGCTTCTGCAGGTAACGGCAGGGGCGGCGGCGCAGCTGCGCAAGCTGATGGAACAGCACAACCCCGATGCCGTGGGCGTCCGCGTGGGGGTCCGTGAAGGCGGCTGCAATGGTATGTCCTATACGATGGATTTCGCCAATGAGAAAAACCCCACCGATGAGGAACTGAACGTCGATGGCGTGCGGCTGCTGATCGATCCCATGTCGATCATGTATCTGATCGGCACCGAGATGGATTTCGTCGCCGAAAAACTCGGCGCGACCTTTGTATTCAGGAACCCGAACGAAACCGGCCGCTGCGGTTGCGGTGAGTCATTTACGGTCTAGGGGGTAACCTCCCCGTTTCAATACAATTGAAAGCCACCGCCTTCCGTTTCCGGGGATGGTTGAAAACGATACGAACCGGACATCAACGTTCCGCGCTAGACTGTAAGCGCCCTTGCGGAGCAGGATCTCTTGGTCCGGATTTTAGTGACTGCGACGTGGCTAGATTACGCTGATTTTTTAGCCTTCTGCGCTTTTTTCATTATATGACAATAGGCGCGAATTGTTCGGTAAATAATCAGCCATTCCGTCAGGAGACACTGGGATTCGATATAGGAGGACGAAAATTTCTTGTTCTGTTCTCCCAGATTTTCAAGCGGCCTGTTCCGATAACGCCCGTTCTTGTCGAGCCCACTTTTGATAAGCGACCATAGCTTGCTGTGAACCGTGTTGTGATCCCATTCAAGGTTCTTGCTCATGTCGTTTTTGAGGACATCGGACAAGCTTATCATATGGGTGAGGAAGTCATCTAGAACGGACGCGCCGCCGTATTCGTCGATCAAATCGATGATGGGATCGGCTAAGTCAGGGGCTGTCTTAATTCTACCATTCATTGGGAATTATTTCCGCAAAGCCGGGTTCTTAAAAGCCGGGTTCTTATACGTCCAATACCACTCAAGGTGATATAACAACTACTGGTAAGTGAATTGTTAACAGGATGTTTGCCGGCGACTTATCGCTGCATACCGGCAATTTGAGGACTACCCACCTATGAGGCGAACAATCGAAGGATGTCGGGGAGATCATGAGATGGCTCCTCGCCCTTTCTTCTGATATCACCTCACACATGGAAAACATTTATTCGATCGACGGCATCGTTCCGGTTGTCGATCCCACCGCCTATGTCCATCCGACCGCGACCCTGATTGGCGACGTGATCGTCGGCGCCAATTGCTATGTCGGTCCCAACGCGTCTCTACGCGGCGATATGGGGCGCATCCTGATGATGCCGGGCAGCAACATGCAGGATGGCTGTATCGCCCACACCTTCGCCGGCGGCGGTGAAGTGGTGCTGGGTGAGGGCGCCAATGTGGGTCATGGGGCGGTGTTGCATGGCTGTCGTCTCGGCAAATACGTGCTGGTGGGCATGAACGCCGTGGTGATGGATGGCGCGGACGTGGGTGACTATGCCTTTATCGGCGCGCTCGCCATGGTCAAGGCCAATTTCATCGTGCCGCCAAGATCTATCGCGGTGGGCGTGCCTGCGAAGATATTGCGTCAGCTGACCGATGAGGAAATCAGCTGGAAACGCGAGGGAGATGAGGACTATCAGAGCCTCATCCGGCGGTGTCTGGCGAGCATGAAGCGTGTTCAGCCGCTCACCGAAATCGACGATATCAGTGAACCGCGAATAAAGGTGGAGGGTATTCCCGCACTCTATAAAACGCGGGAATAGATCTAATTTTTAGGTGTCGGTGGGGACGCGCCAGGATGAATCCGCGTGTTCCTTTGACGTGACGTCGATCACGATGCCGTTGGGATCCCGATATTTGCGCTCTGATTCCGGACCCTTGCCCACATTCAGTATTTGACCATGATATGTCCCGCCGGCGCCTTCGACAGCCGCGCTGGCCGTGGGTACGTCATCGACCAAAAATCCCATATGATGCAGGCCGATATAATCGGGGCCGCGTTCATCGGGTGCGTTATCGTTCGATCGCAAATGGAGAAGGGCAAGCGATACAACGCCGTCGGACAGCATGATCGCGACTTTGGATTGTCTGACCCGTTCCATGCCGAACGCGTCTTCGTAGAACTTTGCGCTTGCCTCCAAGTCCTTGACGCTTAGCGCGAGGTGCCTCAGTTTTGCCATCCAATCTCTCCCTGATCCCGACGAAATTTCCGTCACTGATCATAAGCCGTCAGAACCGATTGCGAAACCGTTTGAGAGGACGTGATGGTTGGCGGGAGGTCAAGGACAGGTTGCCGGCGCGGCGCGGACGGTCCGATTTCTGCATTCGGCCGAATGGATCAATCCGTGCGGGGACGGACCGGTCTAAGAATGAAAGCAGGGGCGTTTGGTCCCATACCCAAAACAGGCTCTTCGGACTTTCTCTCGCGGGAAGGCGTTTTCGGTCTAGGCGTCGGTTTTCGGGGCGCGGCGGTCTCGGTGGTTCGGGGAGCAACCGGTGGATTCACAACGGGAGCCACGGCTGCGGTGACGGCGGCCGCCGCCGGGGCGGCTACTGGCTCGGCGCTGGGTTTTCTGGCCGCTGCCGGGCGATTTCTCGGACCCTTGCTTGTCGTCGGTCCCTTGGCTGGCCGCCGGGAACCTCCACGGCCGCGTCTTGGCGGGGCGTCGGCCATGCTGGCGGATTCAACACCTTCGACGTCAATCTGTTCTATCTCATTGCCGATGAACTTGATCACGGCGTCAAGGTAGACCGAATCTTCGGGTGTCGCGATCATATGCGCCCGCCCGGCCCGGCCGGCCCGGCCGGTGCGGCCAATGCGGTGGACATAATCCTCGGCATGGTTGGGCACATCGAAATTAAAAACATGCGAAACCTTGGGCATGTCGAGACCGCGGGCGGCGACATCGCTGGCCACCAGGATCTGGGTTTTGCCGTCCCTGAAGGCCTGCAATGTTTCCAGCCTGGCAGGCTGTGACATGTCGCCATGCAGGGCCGCGGCATTGAAACCATGTTTGAGAAGCGATTTCTTTAGGATATCCACGTCGCGCTTGCGATTACAGAAGACGAGCGCGTTTTCGACCGGTTCCGTTGTGATCAGCCGGCGCAGGACGTCCCGCTTGGCCCAGGGGTCGGCGGCGACAACCACCAGGGATTGTTTCACTGTGGCCGCTGTCGAAATTTCCGGAGACACCGTGATCTCCTTCGGGTTGATCAGGAACTTATCGGCGATGCGGCGGATTTCCGGCGGCATGGTCGCCGAAAAGAACAGCGTGTTACGGATTTTCGGCAGCACGGCGACGATGCGCTCCACATCCGGCATGAAGCCCATATCCATCATGCGGTCCGCTTCGTCGATGACCAATATCTTGATGTCGGTCAACAGGATGCGTCCGCGTTCGAAATGATCGAGCAGACGGCCAGGCGTCGCGATCAAAACGTCCACCCCGCGGTCGAGCTTGGAAATTTGGTCATCGAACGATACGCCGCCAATCAGGAGCGCCATGTTCAGCTTGTTGTGCTTGCCATAGACCTCGAAATTATCGGCGATTTGCGCAGCGAGTTCGCGCGTCGGCGTAATAATGAGCGATCGCGGCATGCGCGCCCGCGCCCGGCCGGTCGACAGAATATCGATCATGGGAAGCGTAAAGGACGCCGTTTTACCGGTTCCGGTTTGCGCGCACCCCAGAACGTCACGGCCCATCAGCACATAGGGGATGGCCTGTTCCTGGATCGGTGTGGGTGTTTGGTATCCTGCGTCGGCTACGGCCTGCAGGATTTCGGGGCTCAGCCCGAGATCTTCGAATGTCATACGGTAAATAAAAAACCTAGCTCTGTGGGTCCTACCCAGTCCCCTATGTGGGCCTAAATATCGGCAAAGTCAAACATTGTCGTGACTTGGGCCGAAATGGCATAGTACCAACCCTAGGGACCAGACTATTGAAAAAAGATTAATGCCCATGCCAAAGAGACTGACTGCACAGCAAATCGAGCAATACCACCGCGACGGATTCATATCCCCCGTGCGCGTTATGCCGGAGAGCGAGGCGATTGCCTTGCGCGAAAAAATGGAGGCGGTTGAAAGGGCCCAGGGAAAACCGATCCATGGAACGCAGAAGACAAAATGCTCTCTTCTGTTCCCATTCATGTACGATCTGTTCACCAGTGATGCTGTCCTCGACGCGGTCGAATATCTGATCGGACCCGACATTCTGCAATATCAATGCGGCGTCTGGATCAAGGAACCGGAAACGGGTTCCTATGTCAGCTGGCACCAGGATGCGACCTATTACGGCATGGACCCGCTCGAGCTGGTCAGTGGCTGGGTGGCGCTGTCTCCCGCCACGGCGGAGACCGGCTGCATGCAGGTGATACCGGGGTCGCACAAGGTGGGGCAACTGCCGGTCGATTATACGGAGGTCAGCGAAGACAATCTGCTCGCCAGCGGCCAGCGCACCCGACACGAAATCGACGAGTCCCAGATCGTGCTGATGGAGCTGCGGCCCGGTGAGATGTCGCTGCACCACGTGGCCCTGGTGCACAGTTCGCGGCCCAATCACGGGCAAGACCGCCGGATCGGGATTTCAGGCGGGTACGTGCCGCCGCACGTGCGCCAGACAACCGATCTGCGCGCGTCAGCCATGCTGGTCAGGGGGAAGGACAGTTTCGGCAACTACCCGCTGAATGAATATCCACCGGTCGCCTTTGAGGACCCCGGCACCATCGAATGCCACGACCGGGCGGTTAAGCTCTATCGCGACAAATCCCTCGAATGCGGCAACCGGACCACCTGGCGTTACGGTTAAGCGCGGACGCCCTTCCTCCTAGTTGGCGCTAACCGCATCCCTGGCGATGGCGGCGAAAATACCGTCCAGTTCCTGCGCCATTTTATCCAGGGCAGCGCTGCCGTAGGGCGCAAAAAGGCTCGATGGCGTGCGGTAAGTAAGGGTTGCGGTCTTGTCCGCATTTTCCGTCACATAATACCGTATGGGCGCTTCGATTCCGGCCGGAACGCTGGCTTTCAACATACGGACGGCAAAGCGCGGGTGGTAGACGCCGATCACCATGTTTCCCGGAATTGTCAGACCGAGAACGCGCTTCGCACCTACGCTGGCGCTGGCGCGGTTCACCAGACCCATCTTGTTCTTCTTGATAGCTTTTTCGATACGCTGAAGTAGTGTTGCGTAGCTATGCGATGTCTTGAGAATCTTGGTGCCCGGGTAGGCCATGGATTTTTGCGCCACGGCCGGTGCACCGGCAAGGCATAGCGCCGCGGCAAGTGACAGTGCTGTCAGCATTGAGCGCATGGTTGGATTTGGTGTCATGTCTTGTTTTGTTCCTTCTGTCGTCGGCGGATAATCGGCGTTGCCGGTTTTCTCATCATGATATCAAGCCCAGTATATCGGGTTTGGTCTTAGCCACGTTATCACTTGTTCTTGATCGATTATGAAATGCGTTCCCAGATTAGAGAAGCTTTGCTGCCAGGCCCGCCCAGCACCGGCGGGTCGGCGGTAAGAACCAGCCGGGCGCCGTCGAAAGAGACCACACGCCGGGTGGTCGTGCCGTCGAGTTTCGGATCGGCGGCCATCTCGATATGGTGGAGGACCTCCTCACCTTCGAGTTCGAACTCTCCAAAATAGCTGAAATAGGCGCCGTCGGCTTGCCGCGTCGCCGTCGCCATATGACCATCGGCGGTATATTCCATCCGGCCGAGCTTGGGACCATCCTCCGGTCGACCCGGGTTGCCGTCGGCATCGGTAAACCGGAATTCGACCAACCGCCAGGTTCCGATCATGCGTTCTCTATCCATGATTGCCTCTCTGTTTTTTATGGTTTTTAGAATCACTAAAAGGGCCGGTCACTGAGAGCCGGCCCGTTCAGACTATAGTCGCGCCGACCTGATTGCCAAGCCGGCCTTTAGCTGCATGACACATTTATCACTTGTGCTGGCTTGTTGTCAGGTCAGAATCTGGCAATATGGCGGAAGCTTCACGCATAGCCAGTGAAACCCGCCGTTATTTCCTGACCCCGTCGAAAGGGAGATGCCCATGAGCCAGCCAGCCAGTACCGTTCGTGCCCGCTATGGGTTGATCGTTCCTTCATCCAACCGCATGGCGGAACCCCATGCGGCGTGTTTTAATCCGGATGGGGTGGTGGCGCATACCGCACGGTTACGGATGACCGGGCCGCATGTGATGGGGCTGGACGAGCTGTTGCCGAAGGTCGCGGCGGCGGCTGAAATGTTGGCCGATGCCACCTGCGGCTCGATCGTCTTTCACTGTACGGCGAATTCGATGGCTTCGGGTCTGGCAGGTGAAAAACGGATTGCCGAAGCGATCGAAAAAGCCACCGGTCTCACGGCGGCGACCACGGCGTCGGCGACCATGGCCGCGTTTGAAGCCCTTAACGCGAAACGCGTGGTGCTGGTGTCGCCCTATCCCCGGGGGTCCCATGAGCATGAGATCGAGTTTCTCGAGGAGGCCGGGTGTGAAATCGTCGGCGAGCGTAACCTCGGGCTGGCTGGCTCGGAAGCCTATAGCGCGATGCCGCCGTCGGAGTGGGTGGAAACTCTGAGAGGCATGAAAAACGACAAGGCGGATGTCTATTTCGCCAGCTGTGCAAATATTCGGGCCATCGAAGCGCTGGAGGAGATGGAAGAAATGCTCGATGCGCCGGTGGTCACCAGCAATCAGCTTGTGATCTGGCAGGCGCTGCGCCTTGCCGGAATCAACGACCCCATCCCCGGTCTCGGACGCCTCGCCGCCTAGATCGGAACATGCTCTAGTGCCAAGGGACATTGATATGGCGGGGTGAGCGGCGGTTACGCTCTCGACCGGTTCGCCAGGCGACTCAGACCGTAATTGGAGGCACCCGCCATCACAAAGATCAGCACCAGAAGCGCGTACATCTCCGCCATTTGATAGTTGTTGTAATAGTCTATGGCGAGGTTCCCGATGCCGTGGTTGGCGATCTTGGCTTCCGATAGAACCGAGATAATGAAACAGCCGCCGAGGCCGAGCCGCATGCCAACCACGATAGGGCGGTAGAGAGACGGGACGTAGATCTTTTGCACCATTTGCCAACGCGTCAGGTTGAAGCTCTTGCCGACCTTGATCATCACGGGCGGAATTTCCAGCATGCCGACATAAGTGTTGATGGCAATGGGAAAAAATCCGGCAATGACCGCCATGACGGTTTTCGATTCGGGACCGACGCCGAAGAAAATCATGACGATGGGGAGGAAAATGATCTTAGGCGTGGCGCCCAGGGAACCGATATACAAATCCACGGCCTTGCCGAAGAAACGCCGCGCGCCCATCCAAATGCCCAGTCCGATGCCGATGAACGCAGCGATTATAAATCCGCTAAAGACTTCACCCAGCGTGATGCCAAGATGCAGGTAAAAATTTCCGCGAAAAAGCTCGGAGAACAAAGCCACGAAGATGGCCAGTGACGACGGAACGACGCCCTCGAACAACAGACCGGAATAGGCGACAATTTCCCACGTCGCCCAGATGCCCAGCATCGTAAATACACGGATCTTCCGTTGCCTGGCCGGCCCGCGCGCCAAGGCTGCCGCGGCAGGACTTAACGATATCTGAGCCATCTTTCCACCCTTGCCAGACCGAGAAAGAACAACGCGCTAAGCAGCACGATTATGGCAATCGCGCTGTATGTCTCCGGGACCTTGAAACGAAAATTAAGATCGGACACCAGGCGACCCAGACCACCGAGGTCGGTGAGGAATTCGACCGCGACGATAGCCAACAGCCCGTATATGAGACCGAGCCTGATCCCGGCGAAGATGGTCGGGATGGCGGCTGGGAACATGATCTTCCACAACATCGTTCGGGGGGACACGTTGAAAGAACGGCCGACATTGATCAAGACCGGAGATATCCCCATCAGCCCTTCGCGGGTGTTGATGATGATTGAGATGGTGGCGTAGGCCAGCGCCATGGCGACGATTGTTGTGTAGGATCGTCCGAAAAGGACAAGGAATATGGGATAGGCGAGGGGCAAGGGCGAGGCAAACAGGGCGCCGAGCCACGGCTCATACGCGATGCCGAAGTCACGGAACCGGAACAGGAGGAAGCCCGCCGTGATCCCGACAACGATGGCGATCGACATCGTCACGCCGACCAGACCCAAGGTTAGCAGGAGGCTGTCGGTCAACACCCCCTCGCTGAACAAATCGATCGTCGCTTCGTAGATGCCGCTCGGCGGCGCGATGACCCACTTGGCGACCCAGCCCATGCCGACCGACAATTCCAGCAACGCAAGCAGCGCGACCAGCCATACGAGCCCGGCAACCTCCGGCGACCGCACGAACCGGCTCAACCGACGATGCACCGCACTTACAAAGCGCATGCGCCGGCGCGACACGATAGGGTCAGGAAGACCGCGGATCGTAGACAATGTCGATCAATTCTTTGAGCTGCTTCTTGCTCAGGGGCTTCTTGATGAACTTATGCTTGACCGCCAATTGGTTGAGCTTGTCGATTCCGCGCACCGGCGCCGGCGTCATATATTTTTGCGCGATGTAATCGGGCGCGACGCCGATCGTATTCGGATCGATTTTCCATGCCTTGGCCACCAGCGCGGTTGATTGTTTGGGATTGGCATAGGCCCAATTGTAAAGTTCCCAATAGACCTTCAAGAATTTCTTGGCGACCGGGCGCCGTTCCTTGAGGAATTTTGCATGGGCCACTTGCACGCGAACGCTGACGCCCTGAAGCGCTGTGGCGTCGGATCCCTTGAGGGCGAGGCGGATCACGCCCTGCTTTATCTTGTCGAACCGGAAGGGAAAAACGGTAAACCCGGCATCGACCTGTCCGGTCATTACCTGAGTATAGGTATCGGAAAAACCGCCGGTGGAAACCAGCTTCATGGTTTTGCCGGTCATGTTCTTGAACGTTTCGGCAAGCTCCAGCGACACCATGTGCGATGACGACCCGGGACGCGAATAAGCGTGCGTGCGGCCGGCCATGTCGTTGAGAGATTTGATTTTGCTGTCCGCCCTCACGTACCAATTGATGTCGGGTACGCCTTCGATCTCGTTGCCGATTATGCGGAGCGGCGCTCCGGCATCGTAGGCAGCAATGACCGAAAAGGTTCCGGTGGCTATCGCGATGTCGGCATTGCCGGTGATCGCAGCCTGCAACGTTTCGGCGCCGCCGCGCGTCTTGATGACAGACACGTCGAGACCGTTTTTCTTGAAGATTCCGCTCTCGATGCCATATCCTACGAACCGAGTATCCCAAAGACCGGAATGCGGCACGACGACCTTGACCTTGTCGGCTGCATTAACGAGCGACGCGGACGCAGCGATAATGGTTGCGGCGATCCCCGCTACCCGGATTACTGCCCTGGTATCCATAGTGGTTTCCCTCCCTGCAAAATTTGCGGTTACTTTTTTTCCGCTATTTATGTCTGTGACCCTACTACGCCATCGTCACACCCGCAAGCTGCGTTTCAACCAGCCGGGGAGCGGCCCGGTTCCGTCTGAACGGAAAAAGCTCTAGACGTCGAGATCGGCGACCGTGTGCGCGTTCTTCTGGATGAAGGCGAGACGCCGTTCCGGTTTGCGGCCCATCAGATCTTCCACCAGCGTCGCGGTGCTCTTGATATCCTTGGCGGCCGCATCCGCTGCCGGGATGGTGACACGGACCAGCGTTCGCTTTGCCGGATCCATCGCGGTTTCCTTTAGCTGCGAGGCCGGCATTTCGCCGAGCCCCTTGAACCGGCTGATATCGATTTTGCCGCGGCCGGTAAAATGTTCCTTCATGAGCGCCTCACGGTGCTTGTCATCCATGGCGTACATGGTGGTTGCGCCCTGTGTGATGCGAAAAAGCGGCGGCATCCCAAGATACAAATGCCCGCCATCGATCAGCTTGGGCATTTCGCGGTAAAAAAATGTCATCAGCAGCGAGGCGATATGCGCGCCGTCCACATCGGCATCGGTCATGATGATAACGCGTTCATACCGGAGCTTGCTTTCATCGTAGGAAGCACCGGTTCCGCAGCCAAGCGCCTGGATCAAATCCGCCAGTTCCTGATTGGCGCGCTGCTTTTCAGCGGTAGCGCTGGCGACATTAAGGATCTTGCCGCGCAAGGGCAGGATCGCCTGGGTATTCCGGTTACGCGCCTGTTTGGCGGATCCGCCGGCGGAATCGCCCTCGACCAGGAAAATTTCCGTGCCGCTGGCTGAACTCTGCGTACAGTCCGACAGCTTGCCGGGAAGGCGGAGCTTGCGGGTTGCCGTTTTGCGCGCGGTGTCCTTGTCCTGACGGCGTCGCAACCGGTCTTCGGCCCGTTCGATAACGCGCTCGAGCAAGGCGTTGGCGGCTTCCGGGTGGCCGGAAAGATAATGGTCGAAATGATCCTTGATGGTTGCTTCGACCAGCCGGGTGACGGAGGGCGTCGTCAGCTTTTCCTTTGTCTGTCCCTGAAACTCCGGATTGGGAATGAAGGCCGACAGCAGGCCCCAGGACCCACCGGCAACGTCATCGCCAGTGAGAACGGCGGCCTTCTTGTTGCCTGTCCGGGTGGCATATTCTTTCAGGCCACGCAACAGCGCGCCACGCAAGCCGGCCTCGTGGGTGCCGCCCTCGGGTGTCGGTACCGTGTTGCAGTATGAAGTCAGCGACCCTTCGCCGTCATCGGGCCAGGCGATGGCCCATTCGACGCGGCCGCCCTTACCGTTCAGCGAGCCTTCGCCAACAAAAGGCTGCGGTGTGATGGTGGGGCGATCCTCCAGCCGGCTGGTCAGGTAATCCATCAGGCCGCCCGGGAAATGCAAAACCGCCTGGGCCGGGACCTCATCATCGTCGTTCAGAAGGGTGGCATCGCATTTCCAGCGAATTTCGACGCCCTTGTAGAGATAGGCCTTGGAGCGTGCCATGCGGTAAAGCAGGGCGGGACGGAATCTGGATTTGGCGCCAAATATGTCTAAATCAGGATGGAAATGAACCGCGGTGCCGCTTTTCGCCCGTACCTTTCCCTTGCTCTTGAGTTTTCCGGTTGCCTTGCCGCGGGCGTATTCCTGCACCCACAGTTCTTTTTCGCGGATGACCTCCACCGTCAGCTTGTCCGACAGCGCATTGACCACGGACAGGCCAACGCCGTGCAGACCACCCGACGTTTCATAAACCTTGTTATCGAACTTGCCGCCCGAATGCAGGGTGGTCATGACCACTTCAAGCGCCGATATGTTCTTGAATTTGGGATGTGGATCGACGGGAATGCCGCGGCCATTGTCGCGCACCGTAACCGTGCCGTTGCCGGCGAGCTCGATATCTATCCAGGTGGCATGGCCGGCGACGGCTTCGTCCATGGCATTGTCCAGCAGTTCGGCGGCGAGATGATGCATCGCGCGCTCGTCGCTGCCGCCGATATACATGGCGGGACGGCGTCTAACAGGCTCCAACCCCTCCAGAACCTCAATATCGCGGGCGGAATAGGAGCGTGTCTTGCGGGTTGCCATGGCTTGCTGTGTACTCGACTGGACTGGATGCTGAATGCGGCGTCTGTTTTAGGCTGAACCGCTACAGTATCTTGAAAATCGGCGAATCCGCCATCGGGACGTTTCGTATCCCGAAACTATCTGCATTCTGGTCTTCGAAAGCGTTAAAAAAGTCAATTCTCTCAAACGAAGCCTGTATTACAAGGGTTTAGCCCGTGAAAGGCCGAAATTAAGGGGTATAAGTTAAAGAGTATCGTTTTCCGGGAACCCCAACGGACCAGGTAAGATCCTCCATGACAGAAATACCGAAGCCGCCGGACGAGGCCCCTGCCATCCGAATTATAGCGATGCCGGCCGATACCAATCCGAGCGGCGACATCTTCGGCGGATGGCTCATGTCCATGATGGATATGGCCGGCGCCAACGTCGCCTATGAGCGGGCCGGTGGGCGCGTGGCGACCGTCGCGGTTAATGAGATCGAATTCCATAGCCCAGTTTTGGTGGGGGACCTGGTTAGCTGCTATGCCAGGGTGGTCCGGACCGGCCGCACTTCGGTGGCGACCAAGGTTGAAGTATGGGTGCGGGGCCGTAGCGGCGGCGGTTCGATCAAGGTGACCGAAGGCGAATTCACCTTCGTCGCCATCGACGAAGACCGGGTGCCGCGGCCGCTGCCAACGCTTTAAAGAAACGATACGGCGGTGAACAGAAATCACCGCCTGATGCTTTTGCCATACATGTCGATCAGGATGTTCGCGTCGGGTTCGGATGGCACGCCATTAAGCCGGTCGGATACCCATTCTGCCGTCAGCACGCCGAAATTCTCACCCAGTTGAACCGATGAAGCGGCCCCCATGATATGTTTGCCGCCTTCATAGACGACCAGCTTTTTGGGTGCCTTGATCCGGTCATAGACGTCGTAGGTATTTTCGATCGGGCTTAGCTCGTCGTCTTCGCCGGCACAGATCAGGACCGGGCATTTGATCCGTGCGGCCTGGTCGCGAACATCGAAGCCCTCGGCGAAGGCGTCGAATTCATCGTCGTCGGTAACGTTTGCCATGAACATGAAGCGCATGCGGAAGGTCGGGGACGCCGCATTGAAGATGGCGAAACATCCCGGTTCGTGAATCACGAAGGCCTGCGCCAGCCCCTTGATGCGGTCGCCCAGCGCGGCGGCCGCGTGAATGCTGAAATTGGTGCCGAAGCTGGTCGCTCGTATGGCCAGCCGGTCGGGATCGATCGCCGGATGCCGTTCCAGCCAGTCGACGGTGGCGACGGCGGCATCGCCATGGTTGGTCGGCGTCACGAATATACCCCGTCCTGGGCAGACCCCCTGACCCGGCCCATCCATGGCCAGGACCGCGATGCCGCGTTCGAGCCAGGGATCGCCATACATTGAAACGACATTTTCCTTGCACCCGTCCATGCCGCCGATATTGATGACACAGGGAAATTTCTCCCCCTCCACCGGCTTATGGGGAAGATGTAGAAGGCCGGATAAAGCGCTGTCGTTAAAGGGAATATCTATGCGCGTCACGGGGCGCGGCGCGAATTCCATGTACTTGTCGTAGCAGGCATCGATGTGGGCTTCATAGTCGCGATAGCGGTCGTCTATCTCGTAAAGTGGCCACCGGGCCGCCGACCAGAGAAGGGATGCCATAATGTAATGCTCGCGTGCCGGCACTGTACGGCCGTCGGCTTCATAGGCCTGAGCGCGCGCTTCGATGCGGCGTCCCGCCGCGGCGAATTCCCGATGGCAGTCACTGAATTTTTTCATCCTGGCACCAGCGGCACGGAAAACGCCGGCCGCGGCCGGGCCGGCCGGTCGCGCGTAATGCGCGAGACGCTCCTGGTCCCACTCGACGCCGATGGTCGCGAGGACAGTATCCAACAGCCAACGCTGCTGTAACCAGCGCTTGGATCGGCGTTCTACCTTTGCCCGCATATCTGTTCTCCCGGCGTTATTCTTCCGTTGCGACAATAGATTTGATATTTGCGGAGAAGGTAGTGCGACAGGGGAGCGATGATCAACCCCATGATCTATCGCGAGGCGCAGGTAACAAAACGCCCCCGGCCGGATATCCGGCCGGGGGCGTGTGAGGTCGCAAACGACGCCGGTTATGAGACGTCGGTTATGAGCTGTAATACATCTGGAATTCGATCGGATGCGGTGCTTGCTCGAAGGCCAGAACCTCTTCTTCCTTGAGCCCGATATAACCGTCAATCATGTCGTCGCTCATGACATCGCCCTTCTTGAGGAAGTCACGATCCGCGCTGAGGCATTCCAGAGCCTGGCGCAGCGATCCACAGACCGTCGGCACGTCGGCGAGTTCCTCCGGCGGCAGATCGTAAAGATCCTTGTCCATCGGATCGCCCGGGTGGATCTTGTTCTGGATACCGTCAAGTCCCGCCATAAGCATCGCGGTGTAGGCGAGATACGGATTGGCCGTTGGGTCCGGGAAGCGGACTTCGACCCGCTTTCCGTTGGGGCTCTCCGCGAACGGGATACGGCAGGAGGCCGAGCGGTTCCGTGCGGAATAGGCGAGCAGGACCGGCGCTTCGAAACCCGGGACCAGCCGCTTGTAGCTGTTGGTCGACGGGTTGGTAAACGCGTTGATCGCGCGGGCATGCTTGATTATGCCGCCGATGTAGAAAAGGGCGGTTTCCGAAAGATCGGCATAGCCTGATCCGGCGAACATCGGTTTGCCGTCTTTCCAGATCGACTGATGGACGTGCATACCCGATCCGTTGTCGCCGGGAACCGGCTTGGGCATGAAGGTTGCCGTCTTGCCATACTGGTGGGCGACCATGTGCACGACATATTTGTAGATCTGCATGCTGTCGGCCGAACCGATCAGCGTATTAAATCTGATGCCCAATTCATGCTGGCTGGCTGCTACCTCATGGTGATGCTTTTCCATGCTGAGACCCATCTGGACCATTACGGTCACCATTTCGGCCCGCATGTCGGTGCCGGAATCCACCGGGGCGACAGGGAAGTAACCGCCTTTGACGCCGGGACGATGGCCAAGATTGCCACCGTCCATCATCTGACCCGAATTGTAGGGGCCTTCCTCGCTGTCGATTTCAAAAAACGTGCGGTTCATGCTGTTTTCAAACCGGACGTCATCGAACACGAAAAACTCGGCTTCCGGACCGAAATAGGCGGTATCGCCAATACCAGCCGAACCCATATAAGCGAGCGCCTTCTTGGCCACCGACCGCGGGTCGCGGTTATAGGGAAGGCCGGTCAGGGGCTCGTGAATGTCGCAGAACAGGATCAATTGCGGCTGAGCGGTAAACGGATCCATCACCGCCGTACTGCAATCGGGCATCAAGGTCATGTCGGATTCATTGATCGCCTTCCAGCCGGCGATGGACGAGCCATCGAACATGATGCCGTTCTCAAAAAAATCATCGTTGATCGTTGAGACGTGCTGCGCCGTATGCTGCCATTTGCCGCGCGGATCGGTGAAGCGGAGGTCGACATACTGGACGTCGTGCTCCTTGATCATATCCAAGACTTTTTGTGAATCGCTCATCTACCTTGTCCTACTTTTATGGTTTCTGTGGTTTTCGACATTAGCTGTGTTTAGATCGGTGAATTAATGCAGCCCCGGACCATACCCGGATGACGATCGTCAGATCGCCTCAGCGCCTTTTTCCCCCGTGCGGATTCGAATTGCTTCGTCAATGGTCGAGACGAAGATTTTACCGTCGCCGATGCGACCGGTATGGGCGGCTTGCAGGATCGCCT
>JAQBTY010000457.1 GCA_027624735.1 Pseudomonadota bacterium
CAATCGTTGCTTTTTTCAGCCACCATGCCAAGCGAAATTTCCCGCCTGTCGGGCGAGATCTTGACTGATCCGGTGCGCGTGGAAGTGACGCCCCAGGCAACGCCGATCGATCGTATTGAGCAGAGCATTTATCACGTCACCACCGCCGGAAAGCGGGCCCTGCTCGACACTATTCTAAAAGATCCCGCCCTGTCGCGGGTGATTGTTTTCGCGCGTACCAAGCATCGCGCCAACCGTGTCGCCGAACAGCTCGGCAAGGGTGGCGTCATTGCCGAGGCGATCCATGGCAACAAATCCCAGGGCGCCCGCCAGCGGGCCCTCCAGCGGTTCCGCGATGGTCTGGCCCGTGTTCTGGTGGCGACCGATATCGCGGCCCGCGGCATCGATGTGGATGCGGTCAGTCATGTGATCAATTACGAACTTCCCAACGAACCGGAAAATTATGTCCATCGTATGGGGCGGACCGCGCGAGCCGGCGCCGGCGGCGCGGCGATCGCATTTTGCGATCCGACCGAACGTGCCTATTTGAGCGACATCGAAAAGCTGATCAAGCGCCGGTTGACGGTGATTGGCAACGAGCCCGGTCCGGCCGATCCCAAGCTTGCCTCACCCGATCGCGGCGGCAGGGGCAGATCTAACGGCAATGGCAATGCCCGGAAGCCTCGCAACGCCACCGGGCCCAAGGCCGGCCAGCCTGCAAAAAATCGCAATCGCAGCCGCAATCGCAGCCGGTCCGGCAGCCGCGGCGCGGCGACGCAGTCCGCTGCCTGATCCCGTTTCAGTCCAGCTTTCGCGGGCGGCGTCCGGTTCGAAAAATGCGGGGTAAGAGCGGACCGCTACTCGTGCCGGTACGGAATTGGTGGTAAACTTTAACTACCATGGTCAAAACGTCAAAATAGCCTGGAAATGCGATGCTTCCACTTGACGCCGGTATGTTGGACGGATTGCCCGATCCGGTTTTTCTGGTCGATCAAGGCTTGATTGTCGTCGATTTTAATCGTGCCGCCCGGCGCCTTCTTGGCGAAAAGGCGCTGGGTGCGAACCTCGACGAATCCCTGAACAACCCCCATGTCATCCAGGCCATCGGTCAGTCGCTAAGCGGCGCTCCTGGCAAGCGGAGCGAGGTATTCCTGCCTTATCCGATCGCTCGAAATTTCGAATTCAGTGTCTGGCGGTTGCCTGATCTGAAATCGCCGGGACCAGTCTGGGCCATGGTGGCGTTGCATGACATCACCGCGTCGAAAAAAGCCGATGAGATGCGCGCAGACTTTGTCGCCAATGTCAGTCACGAACTGCGTTCGCCTTTGTCATCTCTGTTGGGTTTTATCGAGACCCTGCGCGGCGCGGCGCGCGATGACCCGGCGGCGACGGAACGGTTCCTAGGGATCATGGAATCGGAAGCGCAGCGCATGACGCGGTTGATCAACGAACTGCTGGTTCTGTCCAAGCTTGAAACCGTAGAGCACATCCGACCGGAGGGTACGATTGATCTTCGCCCGGTTCTGAACCAGGTCGCCGCGACCCTGGGCGTGCGGGCAAAAGAACGAGGTATGGACATTGCTGTCGATCTTCCCGGAGATTTGCCGCTGGTTACGGGCGATCCCGATGAGCTGACGCAGGTTTTCCAGAACCTTTTGGTGAACGCCGTTAACTACGGCCGCGCGAATAGCGCCATCCGGGTCGTAGTGGCGGCGCGGATCGTTATACCCGGCACTGAAACCCCTGCCGTCTCGGTGTCCGTCATCAATTTGGGCGACGGCATACCGCCAGAGGATATCCCCAGGCTTACTGAACGATTTTATCGGGTTGACAAAGGCCGCTCCCGGAAAATGGGCGGTACCGGTCTGGGACTCGCCATCGTCAAGCATATTGTCGCCCGCCACCGGGGCTTTCTGGACATTAAATGCCAGCTAGGTCATGAAACGTCGTTTACCGTCTATCTGCCTCACGCCAATTCCTAAGCGATAAGAGGCGTCCTGTCTGGGTTGTCACAAATCTTTCACACAACCGTCACAAAATGGAAATCGTTTGCGGTCTAGGTTCCACGCGTCCGGACAATTGGGTCCTGAAGACAAGTATGAATGGAATCTATAGATGCCGAAAACCCCCCTAATTCTCGCGACCGCTGTCCTTGCCATGACCGGTGCGGCCATGACAACCACCGCTCAGGCCCGAGAACAGATACGCATCGTCGGCTCGTCGACGGTTTTCCCTTTTGCGACCGCGGTCGCCGAACAGTTCGGCAAGACCACCAAATTCAAGACCCCCGTAGTCGAGAGTACCGGCTCGGGCGGTGGACTGAAGCTTTTCTGTGCGGGCGTCGGGGTCAAGCATCCCGACATCACGAACTCCTCTCGCCGCATTAAAAAGTCGGAAGTGGAGAATTGCGCTAAAAACGGCGTAAAGAGCATTACTGAGGTCAAACTTGGTTTCGACGGCATCGTAATTGCCAATTCGAAGAAGGTCACCAGGACCAATCTGACCCTCCGCCAGGTTTTCCTCGCCTTGGCCAAGAAAGTCCCGGCAGATGATACCGGCGCGACTTTGATCGATAATCCATATAAAAAATGGAGCGATATCGATCCGTCCCTGCCTAACACAAAGATCGAAGTCCTTGGGCCGCCCCCGACCAGCGGGACGCGCGACGCATTCGTTGAACTTGCCATGGAAGGCGGATGCAAAACTTTCCCAGCGGTCAAGGCTTTGGCTAAGAGCCAGAAGAAGAAGTACGCCGCGGTTTGCCACGGTATTCGTGAGGATGGCGCCTTTGTCGAAGCCGGAGAAAACGACAATCTGATCGTTCAGAAGCTTGATGCAAATCCGCAGGCCTATGGCATCTTTGGATATAGTTTCCTGGATCAGAATGCCGACAGCGTGCAGGGTGTCATTGTCAATAATGTCACCCCGACGTTCGAGAATATATCGGCCGGTAAGTACAAAATTTCCCGGTCACTCTATTTCTACGTCAAGAACGCCCACGTTGGTGTGATCCCGGGTATGAGGGATTATGTCTCCGCTTTCACCAGTGAAACGGCATTCGGTCCTGAAGGTTATCTTGCCGACAAGGGGCTAATTCCCCTGGCGGACTCAGACCGCGAGATCATCCGGGAATCATCCCGTTCGTTTGCCCCGTTATCCAGGTAACGATGATCAAGACCGGCGGCCTCAGGGCCGCCGGTTCCTTTCGAGTTATGGCCAGAAGTGGTGTTTTGACACCTGGATCAAGCGGCGGCCAGATCGAT
>JAQBTY010000458.1 GCA_027624735.1 Pseudomonadota bacterium
AGCTTCAGCCAGTTCCATCATCGAAAAGGTCAACCGTGGGAAACAAGCGTTGGAATCGCAACACTAGGTATAGAGTCTTTTCTTCGCTATCCCACAAGGCGAAGGCGAACATGCCGGACAGCCGCTGCACGGCGGCATCCACGCCCCACGCCGCACAGGCTTCGACAACGATTTCTGTGTCGGAATGCCCGCGGAATCGGATCCCGCCCTTTTCCAGTTCCAGCCGCAGCTCAGCGCCATTATACAACTCGCCATTGTAGGTGAGGACGAGACGATTGCTGGCACTTTGCATCGGCTGATGCCCCAAAGACGAAACATCCACGACGGCAAGGCGGCGATGACCGAGTGCAATGCCTGCCTCCGCATCGGTCCAGGCGCCACTGTCATCGGGGCCCCGCGCCCGGAGCATATCCGCCATTTGACTAACCTTTCGGCGCATGATTTCAGCGGTTTCGCCGCCGCCAAACGTCCAATACCCTACTATCCCGCACATGGCATTCGATTCAGTTCTGATGGCCGACGGCTAACGTTCACGGGCCGGTCTTCTTGCACGGAGCTAACGCTACGGTTCCCCAGACTATCAAGGCGTGCCCATAAGTACAGTCCGGGCTGAAACCCTCCAGGACAGACAGTTAGTCCAACTCGGTTGCTTTATGTTGTGCTAGGACGTAATCGTTGGTCAGCGACCTGACGAGGATAATATGCTGCGATCCAACCCGTGACGAAGCCGCGACCTGAACATAAAACTATCAAAATTCTCTATCTGGTGACGGAAGACTGGTATTTTCTGTCACACCGTTTGGCGTTGGCGCGTGCCTGCCAGAACCTCGGCTGGGAGGTTATCGTGGCAACCCATACCAGCAATCTCGGCAAAGAAATAGAGAAAGAAGGCTTTACTCTTGTGCCGATCCGGATGCGCCGTCGCGGGCGAAAAATCATATCCGAGCTTCTTACAATTATTGAGCTGATCAGACTCTTTCGGCGACACCAACCCGATATCGTCCACAATGTGGGTCTTAAACCGGTTATTTACGGTTCTATCGCGGCGCTCATTACCCGGACCGGCCGGGTCGTCAACACCCTTGCGGGGATGGGATACGTATTCTCCGCTGGCCATCTGGCGATCCGACTGGCCAGAATAGCAATCAAGATTGCCTTAAAACCATGTCTGAGGGCGCGCAACCACTGGCTTGTCGTTCAGAACACTGACGATTCCGCTCTTCTGGTGGGCAGCGGGTTAGCGTCCAGGAACCGCACGGTAGTCATCAAGGGATCGGGCGTCGATACCGACCGCTTCAAGCCCGCACCCGAACCTGACGGCCCGATCGTCGCCGCCATCGTATCGCGGATGCTCAAGGACAAAGGCGTGCGGGAGGTTGTGCTCGCTGCCCGTGAATTAAAACGCCGCGGCGTCGCGATAGAAATCTGGTTGGTGGGCGACCCCGATTTGGAAAACCTATCCTCACTGTCAGAAGAAACTCTGATCCAATGGAAAGCGGAAGGATGTGTTCGGTGGCTGGGGCATCAAAAAGACATCGCATCGATCTGGGCGAAAGCGCACATCGCATTGCTGCCCTCCTACCGGGAAGGCATGCCGATGGCCTTGCTGGAGGCGGCAGCCTGCGGGCGGCCTATAGTCACAACCGATGTCCCCGGCTGCAATGAGTTGGTGGTTGATGGGGAGAGCGGCCTGTTGGTTCCGTCCCATGACTGGATCAAGCTTGCGGACGCGGTTCAGTCTCTTGCCCAATCTTTTGAACTGCGGGCCAAACTGGGCGCCGCGGCGCGCAACCAAATACTCAACGAATACAGTCAGGACAAAATTTTGAGCGAGACGCTCAAATTGTACAGGCAGGCTCTGCCCCAATCGCAGCAAGGCATTTCGACCACTGTCTGATAATTTCAAAAAATGAAAATCCTCTTCCTGACTGAAAACTATCCGCCGGAAACCAACGCGGCGGCGAACCGGGTGTATGAACGCGCCAAATTCTGGGCGGACTGGCAGCATGAAGTCACCGTCGTTACCTGTGCGCCGAATTTCCCGACAGGCAAATTACACGAAGGCTATCAAAACAAGTGGTATCAGTCCGAAATCGTTGATGGAATCAAGGTCGTTCGGGTCAAGACATTCATAAATCCCAATGAAGGCGTACTACTGCGTATGCTCGATTTCCTGAGTTTCATGGTGACCGGTTTTTTCGCCAGTCTATTTCAGAAACGACCCGATGTTGTCGTGGCGACGTCTCCGCAATTTTTTGCCGCGGTGGCGGGTTGGTTGGTCGGGCTATGCAGGCGTCGGCCTTTTGTAATGGAACTGGGCGATATTTGGCCGGCCTCCATCGTCGCGGTTGGCGCAATGGAACAAAGCTTCCTCATAAGGGCGCTCGAACAGTTTGAGCTGTTTCTCTACCGCCGTTCGGCCGCCATTGTTGCGTTGACGCCTCACTTTAAGAAAAACCTCATAAGCCGCGGCATTCAGGGCGATAAGATATCCATCGTAATCAACGGCGTCGATATTACGCGATTTCAGAAAATTCCACGCGATGAAGCGCTCGCTGAATCGTGGGGACTGCAGGGCAAATTCGTTATTGGTTATGTCGGGACGCATGGCATGGCACATGGTCTGACGAATGTTCTGGACGCCGCGGCTAATCTACGGACCAACGAACGGGTCAGGTTTCTCTTCGTTGGTGATGGCGCGGAACGTGAAGCCCTGATCGAGCGTTCAAGGGATATGAAACTCGACAACGTACAATTCATTGCTTCTCAGCCGCGCGAGAAAATTTCAAGCATCTGGAGCATCTGCGACGTTGCCCTCGTCCATCTTCGCAACTCGGAGATTTTCACCGAAGTCATTCCTTCAAAGATATTCGAGGCCATGGCAATGGGATTACCGATTTTACTCGTTGTACCGAAGGGCGCCGCCAGCGACATCGTGTTGTCAATTCGCGCCGGCTTGTGGGTAGCGGCAGAACAGCCGGAAAGCCTGGCGAAAATCACGGCGGCACTTGCGGACAAGAAATGGCTATTGCAACGGCTCGGCCAGAATGGCGCCGCGGCATCCGGCCGATATAGCCGCCGACGCCAGGCCGAGGAAATGATACAGGTTCTTGAAATTGCCGCCGCCGGATGGGGCGCGCGGGCGGGAACCGGTTCCGGCTCATAATTCCATCCACTAGCAGCCTGTCGGACTTGAAACGCGGGTCAGGATACGATTCAATCTGATTATTGTTTTTGCTTT
>JAQBTY010000459.1 GCA_027624735.1 Pseudomonadota bacterium
GTTGTGGCGCGGCGTCACGATGTCAACGCCAATCAGGTGTTCACGTGGCGACGGCGGCAGCGCGAGCCGAACTATCGACACTAGGGATCTCCCACCATATAATCAGAAAACGTGCTGCGGGCGCCAGAGAGGCACGTGGTATACATTATACCACCGAATCGCTGACTTTACCACAAATACCAGCGCCGCCGCGAAGGCGTGGCTCGATTTTATCATTTGGCTGCCGTTATCCGCCGCCCGATAAGTCTAAAAAGCGGCCAAAGCAGCAGCATTATCGCAATGGCCATGATGGAGCCCGAGATCGGCCGCGTGAAGAATATGCTGAACGAGCCCTGCTCCATGATCAGCGACTGACGCATCGACGCTTCCGCCAGCGGACCCAGCACGATCGCCAGGACCGCCGGGGCCAACGGATAATCGAGCTTGCGCAGCAGATAGCCCATCACGCCGAAGATCAGCATCAGCCAGACATCATGGAGCGCCTTGGTCGGCGCATAACCGCCGACCACGCACAGCACATAAATGATCGGCGCCAGGATGGTAAAGGGCATTTTCAGCACCGCGACGAAAAGGGGAATGAAAGCGATGTTGATAATGAGCGCGAACAGATTCGCGGCATAGAGACTGGCGATCAGCCCCCAGACAAAATCCTTGTGATCGATAAACAGGCGCGGGCCGGGCTCAAGCCCCCAGATCACCATGCCGCCCAGCAGGATCGCCGTTGTCGGCGAGCCTGGAATACCAAGCGTCAGCATCGGCAGCATGGAGCCCGTGCTGGCCGCGTTATTGGCCGATTCCGGCCCGACGATGCCGTGAATATTCCCCTTGCCGAAAGTTTCCGGTTCCTTGTTCATGGTCTTCGCGACGCCATAGGCCATCAGCGACCCCGGCGTCGCCCCGGCCGCCGGCAGAATGCCCACGAAATAACCGAGGAAAGACCCCATCAGCATGGTTTTCCAGGTACCCAGCAGGCGGCGGAACGCATCCATGATGCGGGCCACCGATACCTGCGCCTTGGAAACGACCATGTCGCCCCTGCTCTGTTCGATGGTCCACAGCATCTCGCCGATGCCATAGATGCCGATGGCCAGCACCAGGAAATTGATGCCGTGGAAAAATCCGGGCAGGTCGAAAAAGATCAGCCGCGGCTTGCCGCTGACGATATCGAGCCCCACCGTCGCCAGGGCCAGGCCCAGAAAGATGGAGAAAAAGGTTTTCGGGATGTCGTCGCTGCCCAGCCCGATGAAGGTAGCGAAGGCAAGAATCATCAGGGCGAATTCCTCCGGCGGCCCGAAGGCGAGCGCAACGTCGGCCAGCGGTGGCGCGAACAAGGTGAACAGCACGATGGAAATCGTGCCGCCGACGAAGGACGCGCCAGCCGCCGCGATCAACGCCCGGTCGGCATTGCCTTGCAGCGCCATGGGCCTGCCATCGAAGGTCGTCGCGACCGCGGTCGAGGCGCCGGGGATGCCGAGCATGATCGAACTGATCGCGCCGCCATACATCGCGCCATAATAAAGAGCGCCGAGAAAAATGATGGCGCCTGTCGGCGGCACGAGAAAGGTCATCGGCAGCAGGATAGCGACGCCGTTGACCGACCCCAGACCGGGCATCGCCCCGATAAAGAGTCCGGCAACGCAGCCAAGCACGATCATCAGCAAATTGAGCGGCTCGAAGGCAACCAAAAAGCCGTCATAGAGAAGTTGGAAAATATCAATCATCGGTCAGGAAGCGTCTCAAAGCCGCGGGGCGTTTCGGCATCAATAAAACAGGTCGAAAATCGGATAGAACAAAGGCTCGGTGAACCCCTTCGGTAACTCGATGGTCAACGCGATTTCGAAGAACAGAAAAGTCACCACCGGCATGGCCGCCGTGATTGTGCCGGCCATGAGCCACGAGTGCCCCCCGACAAAGCGAACGTAATAGAGAAGGTACAGAGGCACCGCAAAATAAACGCCGATGATATGGATCAGACCGATCATGATGGCGAGCGGCAGGGCCCCGACAATGAACAGCTGCCGGCTGCGCTGGTCCATATAAGGGGCGGTGGATCGGGAGAGCGGGCTTGAGCCCCGGAACCAGCGCACCATGATCCAAAAACAGCAGACCAGCATCCCGGCGCCAAGCCAGAACGGGAATGCCCCGCCGCCGGGACCGGATTGGGGTATCCAGCCGATCGGCAGTTCGGTCGCCTTGATCATAATGGCAAGGGAGAAGACCGCCATGAAGATGGCCATAACAAGCTCAGCCACGCGCATATTGGTCTTCTCCCCCACGCAGTTCTGGTTAATCGGAGCCTCTGACGGGTCCGTTGTTACTTGATCTCGCCAAGGTTCTTGAGAAGCGCCGCGTGCTTCGCCCGTTCAGCGATGAAATATGACTGCAGCTCGCTGCCGGTCAGCCAGCCGGGAACCAGACCCTTGCTGCTCAGATATTTCTGCCAAGCATCCGATTTATAGACCTTCTCGAACACGCCGACATAGAAATCCTGGGCGTCCTTGGTCATGCCGGGCGGGCCTACGATCGAGCGTTGCATGTAATAGACCATGTCGTTGCCATAGCCGAGTTCCTCGAAGGTCGGGATTGTTCCCCATTTGCCTTGGAGCTTGCCTTTGGGCGTAAAGCTGGCAAGCGGCCGGGACTTGCCGGCATCCCAGAAACCAACCTGTTCGGACGGGTTGTTGACGGTGGAGTTGATGTGACGGCCAACCAGTTGCTTTGCGACGGTTCCGCCGCCCTTGAACGGAACATAGGTTACCTGGAAACCAAATTTGCGCTCGAGCATAGCGGTTACCAGTGAGTCTTCCTGACCCTTGCCGGTGCCGCCCATTTTCCAGCCGGCGCGGCCCGCCTTCTTGACACTCTTGATATAATCTTCGACGGAATTGATGCCGCTGTCGGCACTCACCCAGAGCTGAAAGGTATCCTCCGCCAGACGCGCGATCGGTGTGAAATTGGCGATATCCACGCCCAATCCGGGATTGCGCAGCGGCGTCGTGTAGTAGCTGTTCAGCGTCGCCATGATCATGTGCGGATTGCCGCCGCTGTCCTTGAGCTGACGCAACGCTTCGGCGCCGGATCCGCCGCCTTTGTTGATCGGCACAAAGGGCCGCGATGACAGTTTGTTCTTCTGGATAATGCCCTGAATAAAGCGGGCCAACCGGTCGGCGCCGCCGCCCTTGCCCGCCATGATGACGAATTCCACCGGCTTTCGTGGTTCCCAGGCCGCAG
>JAQBTY010000460.1 GCA_027624735.1 Pseudomonadota bacterium
CCACATATGCGGTCGGGTTCGGTGAAATCAGGCGCTGATTAGTAAAGGACAGGCCAATCGCGAAAAAGAACGGCAGAATGATAAAGACGACCATCAACCCGAACCCCGGCAAGGCAAACAACCAGCCTGCCCTGTTCGATTGAGTGAGTTTTGAAGGCGTCGCCATGACACTGACCTTTTTGGGGTTAGGGGGAGCGGGCCCCGGGAACAGATCCCGGAACCCGCGTTTCCTCGGGAGGAATTCTTTAGTGGCCGTAGCCGCCGTTCTTTTCGATGTCGGCATCAATTTCATCAACTGCCGCATCCAGCGTTTCCTGAACATCCGCCCCGTTTGCAATGTCAGCCAGTGCCTTTTCGAACACCTTGGCCTGCACGACATAGCCGGGCGTGACCGGACGCACCAATGCCTGCGCCTCGGTTAGACCAAAGAACACTGACATCGGACCATCGGTTTTGTAGTTTTCGGTCATTTCGGCCGAAGCCGCTGTTGCCGGGATCAGGCCGATACCATTCGAAAAGTCGGCCAGATATTTGTCCTGCAGTGCGAATTCGATAAACGCTGACGCCCCATCGGGATGTTCGGACGATGCTGACACACCGAACTGCCAGGAAGCCGCGCCGATCTTCGGGCCGTTGCCGAAATCAGGCGCGGGCAAGAAGACGGTGTCTTCAAAGGCACCCAGCGCGCCCAAGGCCGCCCAGTTGCCGTTCCAGCTGAAGGCGTATTTGCCATTGGAAAAGCCGCTGTCGCGATCAGCGCCGTCTTGCGTCGCTTGCGCATAGCCGCCGGTGAACAGCCCCTGCCACCAGTTGCCAAAGGCCACGGCCGCTTCGCCGTTCAGAGCGCCTTCGGCGGTCTGGTAGGTGCTGCGGTCCACGATGTCGCCACCAAAGGATTGCAGGAAGGGCGAGAAGGCATAGGGATACCATTCACCTGTCCATGCCATGCCGGGGTCGAACGCATAGTCAAATTTGCCAGAATTCTTGGCAGCGTCCAGCGCGGCTTGGAATTCTTCACCCGTCCAGGGTTGATCGACCGTCGGGGTCCGCAGGCCGAGTTCGTCTAGATAAGACTGGCGGGTCACCAGCGCGACAGCCGCATCCCACAGACCGATCGAATACAATTTGCCGTCCCAATAGCCCTTGGGGCCGGGGAGGAAAGCCTCGATACTGGATTCATCGATTTGGAGCGGTTGCATGTAGCCGGACCATGCCCAGTTCGGCATGACGGGGCCGTCGACGTCCAGAATGTCGGGCAGATTGCCCGCCAGTGCGCCCGCGACGACAGAATCGTTATAGGCGGCCTGTGGGAAGCTTTCGATGGTCACGGCCCAGTCGGTCTGGCTGGCGTTGAAATCGGCGACGATCTGGTTGATGATGTTGCTTTCAACTTCGTTGCCAGCCCCATGATACCACATGGTCAATTGGGTCTGGGCATAGGCGGCGCCCGAAAGGGCGGCGGACAGCGCGAGCGCGCCGACCGTAAGTTTCAGAAATTTCATTGGATCTTCCTCCCGTTTGGTGTTGGAAACCGGACGGTGTTGGCGTCCGGCGCAGACAAGGTGGTCACCGAGGACCGCCAGGATACAGGGCCCGACACAAGGGTCGGGTTCGACTGTGGGGTGGGCTCGTTCTTGATGATCGAGACAAGCCATTCCGCCGCCCGCGCGCCCATGGCGGCGTAGGGCAATTCGACCGTGGTCAACGGCGGATACAGGGCTTCGGCAATGGCGCGGTAATTGTCATAGCCCGCGACCGAGATGTCTTCGGGCATCCGCAAACCGCGGGTGCGCAGAATACCATAGACGCGCATCGCCATTTCATCGTTGCCGCAGCAAAAGACAGTGGGCGGTTCAGGTAGGGACAAGAGCCGGTCAATGGCGTCCCACAGCACCGCGGCGCTTCGGTCGCGGTCATTGATAAAGCCGGTGATGATTAGGGCGGTATCCAGCGCAATCCCCGCCTCGGAAAGCGCCCGGCGATAGCCCTGGACCCGCAACTTGGTCGCGTCCGTTTCGCGGGGCAGCGTCAGATAGGCGATCCGGCGATGCCCGGCGGCAATCAAGCGGGCGGTCAAGTCATGCTGTCCGCGCGCGTCATCGGGTAGAACGGCGGACGTGCCATAATCGTCATAGCAATTGGCAAGGATCACCGGGCAATCCGCCGGAATTTCGGGGAGATCAACCCGCTGGTGAAACTCGGCGACGTAAATCAGCCCTTCAACCCGATGTTCGAGAAACGTGCGCACCAGATGTGGGACCCGCGCGGCCCGCCCACCTGTATCGGCGATCATCAAGGTCAGCCCGGAGGCAGACATGACATTCTGGATGCCCTGAACGATCAGAAGGTCAGGCAGACCTTTGGGTTCGTTCGGGTCCGGCGTCATCGAAATGGCGCCGGTGATAAGGCCAATCAGACCTGACTTGGATGACCGCATCATCCGCGCCGCATTCGAGGGGACAAAGCCAAGGGCCGCAATCGCCGCATTCACCGACTCGCGGGTTTTTTTGCCCACTGGCGCATCACCGTTAAGCACGCGACTAACGGTCTTTGGCGATACACCAGCAGCTTTCGCAACGTCGTAAATCGTGGCCATTGATCCCCTCCCAGACCTTGGTGATTATAATGACACCGATGTCATGACACCGATGTCATAAAACATCGCGCGGTATTTTGTCAACAGGGATCTTGCAGTTCGTCGAGCCAGGAGTACCGGCCTTCTCGGGGCGATCTGAAAATCTGCTGGTCTCCAAGAACGAGGAAAACAGACATGTCGAAACGCAGGAACCATGACGCGGCGTTCAAGGCACGTGTGGCATTGGAGGCGCTGAAAGGCGAGCGGACGGTGTCGGAGTTGCCGACCGCGTATGGGGTCCATCCGACGAAGGACAGTGCTTAGTGAAATTAATGATCGTTCAGACCGCATTTCGTTTGCGGTGCGAATGGATATTGCCGGGACTTAGGGGAGCGGGCTCGGCGCTGCTTTAGCGTCGCTGATTGTCTGCTATCGGAAGTCGCGTTCAAGTTGCTTGCATCTGCAGCGAAAGACCGCTTCCCGCCCTTTACAGTCATCTTTGCTGTTTGCAGCATCGGTCACTCTGAGTTCATATTGGTCGTTCGCTGCACTGTCTGCCAAGGTCTGCTTCGGCGCAAAACTCATGACGTGTGAGTTCTAAAATCGGGACCGCTTTCTGGACCACTTCCGGTCCGAAGGTAGTC
>JAQBTY010000033.1 GCA_027624735.1 Pseudomonadota bacterium
CTGGATGCCAAGTTAGCGAAAAACACCACCCGCAGATCCTTCCGGAACACCCAGGGTGAGCAATTACGCAGTTTCAGGGGCGGCGCAACATATTGAACGGCGACAGGCTTCCGGAGCACCGCCGCAATGCGGCCGCCGTAGCGCGAGCCCAAAACTGTCTCATCCGCTGACACCATGGTATTCGGAATTTTGGCTGAAGGCGTGAAACGGCCTGTGGCCACCACCGCAAAAAGCAGCACAACGCAAAGACCGGTGACGGCTGTTGCCGTCCACATGAACGCTTGTTTTTCCGGTGCTGGTCTGGGCATGGCGGCTATTCCTTCGTCACTACCATAAAGTCGCAGTAAGAATTTAGATTGCCATAAGGCTTTTAGGGTGACTAGGCGATGCTGGTTTATCGCCTTTTTCACGAGCGAAACAAGATCCCTTTTCCTTCAATAACGATCCTGAGGATGCGGCCGATTACAGCCGAAGAGCGCCGGACCAGCCGGACTTAGCATTGCTTGGGTCGCTGATATCCCCAGCGGCGCCATAGACTGGTATCATTAGCCTTATGTCAGGTCAACGCGTCTATCTGCTCGAGCGATAGATTGCCAGGGACAACCGTGATGGGAATCGGAAATTTTCCGGACAATTTTCCTGCCAGCGATGCAACCAGCGGCCCCGGTCCTTTCTTGCCCGTTCCCGCACCAAGAACCAGTATCGAAATATCCGGCTCCTCTTCAATCAACTCGACAATCAGGTCGCTCGCTTTTCCTTCACGAAGATAAATAATGGGCATGTCGCCGGTCAGCGCGTTCACTTCAGCGGCTAGCACTTGCAAAGTGTGTTCGGCTTCCGCGCGTCGTTCCGCGCGCATCTTTTCCTCGACCGCCATCCAATGCTGAAAGTCCGCCGGCTCCATCACGTAAAGCAGTGCGACCCGCCCATTCGTGTTTGCCGCACGGCGCGCGGCGAACCGCAACGCCACGCTCATTTCTTCAGTCGAGTCCACGACGACCAGGAATATACGATTGGATTTGTGCTGAGCTTTACCGGTAGCGCCCGACGATTGGGTTGTTTGTTCGCCTGTGCCAGACATGGTCGTCACACCTTTCTGAAGATCACACCGGCGAGCCAGCCGGCGAATAACGCAACCGCAATGGCAAAAATACCGTAAATAGCCGAATGCTGGTGTGCAAATTCGAAAATGGTGGCCTCTACGCCAGCCTTCCTTACAGCAAGCGTTTTGCGGGCGATACTCACGGCGCGTCCCTTTTGAAACAAATATACCTCCGCCGCATAGAGTCCGGTCGGCACGTTGGACGGAAAAACCAGTTCGACCCGAAAAAGCCGCCCACCAATAATTTCTATCGGGGTTGATTCAGGTGAATAAAGGCTGTGGGCCTGTTTCAACCGAAGCAGTGCGGATCGGTAGCCCTCAACAAGAGCAGAAGGCGTCCCGTCGAGCGGCTTTAGCGGCAGCCGCGTCGTCCCGATGCGATGCTCGGCAAGGACTTTTTTATCCGCGATTTCCGACAGCGGCCGCGTACTAGCCTGAAAATAATATCCCGGAACATCCTCAAAGGTCACAGACTCGCGATTGACCCAGATCCCCATAATTCTTTGCTTTTTGCGGATCACTTCGCGGCGATTGGGACCGCGTACGACAACAACAACGTCCCCAACGCCTTCCGTCGCGCCGAACAGAAGCAGCCTGGTCCCGGAAAAACTGGTGGTGATTTCGATGTGATCGCGCGACAGATCGGCGATCAAGGCAGGCGCGGCCATCGCCGGCGTTGAATTTGTCCTTGCCAGGACCAGGGCGATCAAGAATACAAAGAGGGCAAATTTTAGGGTGATGCGCATTAATCCCCGCCCGAAATCGCGAAAGAAAAAAGTTCCGTGGGCGTTACCACCAGATCGTAGGCCACCCTCAGCCCCACGCCGAGCACCATCAACCCCAGAAGCGCGCGCAACTGCTCTCCCCGCAACCGGGCGCCGACAGCCGTCCCAATTTGTGCGCCGATGACACTGCCAATCACGAGCAACAGGGCCAGCATGACATCAACAGTCTGGTTTTGAACCGACTGCAGAAACGTGACGTTGGCGGTCACGAAAATTATTTGAAAAAGCGAAGTCCCGACAACAACGGATGTCGGCATGCCGAGCAAATAAATCATCGCCGGCACCATGATAAAACCACCGCCCACACCCATGATAGCCGACAGAATCCCAACGAGGATACCGATCGATAGCGGCATAACGGCGCTAATATAGAGCTTCGACCGCCGAAACCGGATTTTGAACGGAAGGCCATGCATCCAGGTGTGCTGATGCAGCTTGCGACGCGACGCTGTCGGATTGCGGCTATTCAACCACGACCGCACGCTTTCAGTGACCATAAGCACGCCGACAATACCAAGAAAGGTGACATAGAAAAGCGCGATGACGACGTCGATGTGGCCGAGATTTCTGAGCCAGGTGAATATGCC
Organism: Pseudomonadota bacterium; assembly: GCA_027624735.1. Classification (GTDB taxonomy): domain Bacteria; phylum Pseudomonadota; class Alphaproteobacteria; order MPNO01; family UBA2964; genus JAQBTY01. Next base: position 2,475 of record JAQBTY010000033.1, read on the forward strand.
GACGCCGAAGGTCGAGCCGATGAAGCCACCGATAAGGATCACCACCCCCATCTTGACGTCGACATTGCCGCGCCGCCAATGTGCCAAGGCACCCGAAACCGACGCGGCGACAACCTGATTGGCTTCCGTACCAACGGCGACCGCGGGGGGAATGCCCATAATAATCAGCAAGGGCGTCATCAGGAATCCGCCGCCGACACCGAACATCCCGGACAATATGCCGACCCCCACACCAAGGCCAAACAGCATCAGGGCGTTTAACGACATCTCCGCGATGGGGAAATAAAGGTCCATCGACTCTTACGGTGCTGTAACGGTGTGACGTGATTTTGCGAAGCGTTTCTGCGCTCAAAGTGCTGAAACTGCAAGACGAAAGCCGAAAACAGCGGCAAATTATACCGAATTCTTCGAAACTGGGTGATCCGCGGAAAAAATTGCGGCTAGCGCAAAAACCCTACAATCCGGTAGACGTCGTCCAATATGGGCCCTGCTATCTCTTTCGCCCGCTTGACGCCGCCCGCAAGGACCGAGTCGACATACCCCGGGTCAGCCATCAGACGCTGCATTTCCAGCCCCATAGGTCCCAGTTTTTCGACCGCGACTTCGGTAACGGCCCGCTTGAACGCAGAAAATTGCTGGCCGCCATAGTCACGCTGCACGTCAGCAATTGTTTGGTCGGTCAGCGCGCCGAAAATTTCCATGAGATTAAATGCCTCGGGACGGTTTTCCCTTGTGCCGCCTTCAGGCGAGCCATCGGGAACCGGATCCGGGTCGGTTCGGGCCTTCCGAATTTTCAGCTCGATGGTCTCTGGATCATCGGTCAGGTTGATGCGCGAATAATCCGATTCATCGGATTTGCTCATTTTTTTCGTGCCATCACGCAGGCTCATGACACGCGCGGCGGAGTCCAGGATTAGGGGCTCAACAATGGGAAAAAATTCTTCGCCAAAATCATTATTGAATTTTTGCGCGACATCGCGCGTCAGTTCCAGGTGCTGTTTCTGGTCTTCTCCCACCGGGACGTGCGTCGCCTTGTACGCAAGAATATCCGCCGCCATCAAATTGGGATAGACATACAGCCCGACACTGGCGTTTTCCCTATGCTTGCCGGCCTTTTCCTTGAACTGGGTCATCCGGTTGAGCCAGCCCATACGCGCAACGCAATTAAAGATCCACGCCAGCTCAGCGTGCTGCGGCACCTGGCTCTGGTTAAAAACTATATTGTCGATGGGATCGACCCCGGCCGCGAGAAAAGCGGCGGTGACCTCGCGGGTGTTTTTTTTGAGTTCGGCCGGGTCCTGCCAAACCGTAATCGCATGCATATCGACGACACAGTAAAGGCAGTCGTTGCCGTCCTGAAGCCGCGCAAAATTACGGATCGCCCCGAGATAGTTTCCCAGATGCAGATTTCCTGTCGGCTGAACGCCGGAGAATATGCGTGTCATGGCAACAAGATCCTCTGCCTTTGGTCACCCTCTGACCGGGCGGCGTTATCCCGCCAATATCCCTGACGGTCAAGCGCCACAGTCGGCTGGCGGTTACAAACTATCCCTTCCGCGACAACATGCGCTTTAGCTCCGAGGGCACGACCGCACCGGTCGCGACCGCCAGCACCGCGTAGAGGCAGAGGCCACCGACAACCAGCGCCGCGAGGGCCGCAATTTTTGTCGGAACGGAATCATCAAATACAGATCCCATCGCCGCAAGCACGATCCACAACACCGCCGCCATGACGGCGGAGGCTATTAGTATGCGCACGAGCCGGCGCCACAACCGATCATCAAAACCATGATGACCGCGCTTGTGGAGGATGCTCGCCAGCAGGAAGGCGTTCAACCAGGCTGATATGGCGGTGGCGAGCGCGATCCCGACATGGGCGAGAAAATGGATCAGAGAGAGATTCAGGATCACATTCACCGCAACGCAAACGATGGCGATTTTGACCGGCGTTATCGTATCTTCCCTGGCGAAATATCCGGGGCCGAGCACCTTCACCAGGACATAAGCGGGCAGTCCGACGGCATAGGCCGCCAAAGCCTGTGCCGTCGCGGCGGCGGTCGCGGCGCTAAATTCGCCCCGTTCAAACAACACCTTAATGATGGGCTCGGCAATCACCAGAAGGGCTGCGGCGGCAGGCACCGTCAGGAGCAACGCCACTTCAATACCCCGGTTCATGCTGTTTCGGGCATCGTCCAGGGAGCCCTCCCGCAGCTGACGCGAGAGCAGCGGCAACAAAGCGGTTCCTATGGCGATGCCAACCACCCCCAGCGGCAGCTGATTCACCCGATCGGCATAATACAGATAAGAAATCGCACCGGTTGGCAGCAGCGAGGCAATCACGATATCGATCAGCAGATTGATCTGCACCACCCCCGCGCCAACCGCACCTGGCAACATCAGCCGCAACACCCGCCGGACACCGGGCGTCAGCCGCGGCCAATGGAGGGGCAGGGACATGCCGGCCCGGTGACAGGCAACCACGAGCCAGACAAACTGCGCCGCCCCGGCAGCCGAAACGCCCCAGGCAAGCGCATGCCCGGCACTAGGCAGAAAGGGTGTTGCGCCCAAAAGCGCGGCTATCAACACGATATTCAGAATGATCGGTGTCGCGGCGGCGGCGGCAAACCGGCCAAGCGAATTCAGAACACCCCCGAGCAGCGATACCAGCGAAATAAACAAAAGATACGGAAAGGTGATGCGCGTCAGTTCGACCGCCAGCTGGAATTTTTCGGGATCATCGGTAAATCCCGGTGCAAAGCCATACATGACAAATGGCATGCCAATCTGCAGCAGGGTGACGAATACATATAGAAAAGCCACCATGACCGAGAGGACGGATGTAGCGAATAGCTGCGCCGACGCGAGCCCTTCGCTGGCAAGCCGGCCGCTGAACAGCGGTACGAAAGCGGCGTTGAAAGCCCCCTCGGCGAATAGCCGGCGGAAAAAATTCGGCAGCTTGAAGGCAACGAAAAATGCATCGGCAATGGGGCCGGCGCCTAGAAGGGCCGCGATCAGGATATCACGGGCAAAGCCGAGAAACCGGCTAATCAACGTGTAGCCGCCAACAGTGGCAATTGATCGCAGCAGCGCCATGGTGGCGACCTTTAGAGCAAATTTCCGGGAAGAGAAAGACGCTGGATTTAGGCGACGGCCTCTTTAGCCGGCTCAAGCGACGCGGCCCCGCTTTCCAAAACCTCGAGCAATCGGGCGCGAATTTGCGCTATTTTTCCTTTGTGAGTTACCTGCATGCCGAAACCATCCTTGACGTAAAAAACATCGACCGCCCTTTCCCCATAAGTGGTGATCAGCGCGCTGGAGATCTGCAAGCCCAAATCAGTGACGGCGCTCGTCAAATCATGCAATAAGCCGGGACGGTCACGGCCATTGATTTCGATGACGGAATGCGTCCGGCTTGCAGAATTGTTGATCAGAACGCGCGGCGCCACGGTAAAGATATTGGTACGGCTGGGTATTAATGACTTTTTGTTTAATTCTCGTTCGGGCCTGAATTCGCCGTGAAGCGTTTTTTCGATTCGCTCCTTTAGCCTGACCAGCTGCTGCTTGTTCGCATAGGCCGAGCCGGCGGAATCCTGAACGGAAAAGCTGTCCAGCGCCATGCCGTTGGCCATGGTGAAAATCTTGGCCCCGACGACATTGGCGCCCGAGACCGCCATCGCGCCGGCTATGCGTGAAAACAGCCCGGGATGATCAGCTGTATAGATTGTCAGCTCGGTCACGTCATGGACCTCATCGACATGAATGTCGAAGGCCAAAGCGGCGCCGCTCTTTTCCACGCCAGCGATAAATCGGGCATTCCTGACATGGGTTTCCGTGTCGAGCGACAACCAGTAGGACGGATACCCCAGACCCAGAAAAAATTCCAACTCGCCTTCCGGCCAAGTCGCCAGCGCCTCGCGAACCGCATGCTTCGCGCCTTCGATACGGGCCTCGCGACCGGTCGCTTCATGACCGCCGGACAAATGCGCCTCGGTCGCCAGGTAGAGCTCGCGCAGCAGGGACGCTTTCCAGTTGTTCCAGACATTGGGGCCAACCGCTCGAATATCGGAGACGGTCAACAGAAGCAGCAGACGCAACCGTTCCAGTGACTGAACCGTTTCGGCAAAATCGATAATGCTTTTGGGATCGCTCAGATCGCGGTGAAAAGCGATGCGGCTCATCAACAGATGGTGCCGGACGAGCCAGGCGACCGTTTCGGTTTCTTCTTCCGACAGGCCGAAACGGGGACAGAGCTGAAGGGCGACGTCCGCGCCAAGCTGGGAATGATCGCCGCCGCGCCCCTTCGCGATATCGTGCAGAAACAGCGCGACAAACAAGGCCCGGCGCGACGCTATCTTGTGAATGATGTCGCTTGCCGTGGGCATATCATCCCGATAGGCGCCCTGCTCAACGCCAAGCAGAATGCCGATGGCGAAGATGGTGTGCTCATCGACCGTATAGACGTGATACATGTCATGCTGCATCTGCGCGACGACTCGGCCAAAGTCGGGAACAAAACGGCCAAATATAGTAGCCTCATTCATGCGCCGCAAAGCGATCTCCGCCCCCTTTGGCGCGGTCAGCATTTCTACGAACAGACGGTTCGCTTCCGCGTCATCGCGGATGGAATCCACCAGACGCAAATGACGGGTGATCAGCCGCAGGGCTTTCGGGTGGATATCCCGATCGTGCTTCTGCGCGGTATGAAACAGCTTGATGATCCGAACGGGATCGGCGATGAATTCATTGCCAGACTTGACTGACAGACGCCCGCTTTCCAGGGCAAAGCCATCGATTTCGTGACGAAACAAATCGATCCCCAGAAACGAAAAGGACGGTCTGTATCGATGTTCCGATTCCAGCGCCGCACAAAAAATGCGGGTCAGATCGCCGACTTCCTTGGCTGTCAGGTAATAGTGTTTCATGAACCGTTCGACGCCGCGGGTGCCAGCATGGTCCTTGTACCCGAGCCGTTCGCCCAATTCCTGCTGAACGTCGAAGGTCAGTCGCTCCTCCGGCCGGCCGGCGATGTAATGTAAATGACACCGGACCGTCCACAGAAAATTCTGGGCGCGGGCAAACCGTTTTACCTCAGCCGCCGTCAAAAAACCCTTTTCGACGAGATCCGCAACGGCATCTACCCGATATAAATATTTGGCGATCCAAAACAGGGTCTGAAGATCGCGCAGGCCACCTTTGCCGTCCTTGATATTGGGTTCCAGAACATACCGTGAATCACCCATTTTGCGATGCCGCCTATCCCGTTCGGCAAGCTTGGCTTTAACAAAGTCGAGACCGGTATCGCTGACGATTTCTTTTGTGAAACGGCGGCGCAACTCATTGAACAGCTTCTTGTTGCCCCACAGGAAGCGGGCTTCAAGCAAGGCGGTACGGATCGTAACATCTTCGCGCGACAGGCGAATGCATTCGTCGGTCGACCGCGTCGCATGACCGACCTTCAGACCCAAATCCCACAGCAAATACAGAACGCTTTCGACAATCTGCTCCACCCGGGGGGTCAGCCGGTAGGGCAACAAAAACAGTAAATCGATGTCCGAGAAGGGGGCCATTTCACCGCGGCCGTAGCCGCCCACCGCGGCGATACAGATCCGCTCGCCCGATGTCGGATTCGCCGTCGGATATACCAGCGTTGTGGTCGCCTCCAGCACGAAACGGAAAATCTGGTCCATCAGGTAAGACGTGGCGCGCACGTTGGCCTCGCCACTGGCGCCGTCTTCTTCGAACCGGCGGCGAATCTCGTCACGCCCGGCAGCCAGCGCATCCTTGACCAGCGCGAAAATCTCCGCCCGCACGTTGCGCGACAACGGCTTGTCGCCGAGCCGCGCATCGAGCGTCACCTCAAGCCGGGCGATATCTATGATTTGCCGCTGTTTTAAGACAGTTGCCATATTGATCCGTACATTCTGACCTTACGCTTTCTTTTCATCCTTGAGCATCGCCCGCAATTGGTAAAGGAAATCCAACGCATCGCGCGGCGTCATGGCATCCGGGTCGGACTTCCCAAGGGCCTCGTCAACCGGAGACGGCCCGGCCCTTGACCCGGCAACTGGGCGCGCGGCCTGAAACAACGGTAAATCGTCCGCCAGCCGGGTGACCGCGCCGCTCTGTTCTCCGGTTTCAAGAGCCGCCAGCACCTCTTCGGCGCGGGCGATTACGGCGTGAGGCAGCCCCGCCAGCCTGCCGACATGAATGCCATAGGACCGATCGGCGGCGCCTTGCGCGACCTCATGTAAAAATACCACGTCGCCCTGCCATTCCTTGACCCGCATGCTGTGGCATTTGAGCGCATCCAGCCGCGCGGCCAGCCCCGTCAGCTCATGATAATGCGTCGCGAAAAGGGCCCGGCACCGGTTGACGTCGTGAATGTGTTCGAGCGTCGCCCAGGCAATCGACAACCCGTCGAAGGTCGCCGTCCCACGGCCGATTTCATCGAGAATGATCAAGGAGCGGGGCCCGGCCTGATTGAGGATCGCGGCGGTTTCCACCATTTCGACCATAAAGGTCGACCGGCCACGCGCCAGATCATCGGCAGCACCTACCCGGCTGTAAAGCTGATCGACGACACCGATATGGGCGGCGGCGGCAGGCACGAAGGATCCGCTCTGCGCCAGGATCACGATCAGCGCGTTCTGACGCAGAAAGGTGCTCTTACCCGCCATGTTGGGGCCGGTCAAAAGCCACAGGCGGTTGTCGGGCGCAAGATCGCAATCATTGGGGACGAAGGCGGCGGAAGCGCCGGCTTCAAGCGATGCCTCAACCACCGGGTGACGGCCGCCAATTATGTCAAAGGCCAGGCTGTCATCGACCACCGGGCGTTGATACCGCCGCACGGAAGCGAGTTCGGCAAGTGCCGACGATACATCGAGCGCAGCCAGCGCCTTGGCGGTTTGCGCGATATCGCGTTCACGCGCCGTCACCTCGCCGACAAGATCGGTAAACAACTCAAGCTCCAGCGCCAGCGTCTGATCGGCGGCCCGGCTGATACGGCTTTCCAGTTCGCCAAGCTCGACCGTGGTGTAGCGCACCGCGCTCGCCAGGGTCTGGCGATGAATAAACTCGCCCGCCGCCCCGGTCGGGATCTTGTCGGCATGGGTTGGGGTCACTTCGATAAAATACCCGAGCACGTTATTGTGCCGTATCTTGAGCGAGGACACGCCGGTTTTGCTGACGTAATTGCTCTGCAGACCGGCGATCAGCTTGCGGCTTTCGTCGCGCAGAACGACAAGCTCATCCAGCGCCGGCGAATAGCCCCGGGCGATAAAACCGCCATCGCGGGAGAATATGGGCAAATCCTGCGCCAGCGCCCTTTGCAGCCGGTCGACCAACTCGCCATGACGGCCCAGATCACGAACATTTTCGGAGACGTCATCGGGCGCCGCGACGTTGCCGCCTTGCGCGTCGGGTTCCGGCTCCAGCAGGGTGCGGATATCGGCGGAAACAAATAGCCCGTCGCGCACCGCCGCCAGATCCCGTGGGCCGCCGCGATCGAGCGTCAACCGGGAGAGGGCGCGCTCCATATCGGGACAGACCCGAAGCGACTGGCGCAGCCGGTCGCGGAGGTCATTTGTATCACGAAAAAAGGCGACCGCGTCGAGCCTTCGAGCGATATCGCCGATATCGGTCAAAGGGGCGGCAAGCCGCGCCGCCAGCAGGCGGCCGCCGGCGCCGGTCACGGTTTTATCGACGACCGATAGAAGCGTGCCGGTTTTTTCTCCTGCCAGCGTGCGTGAAAGTTCCAGATTGCGCCGCGTCGCGGCATCTATTTCCAGCACCGCGCCATTGGCCAGGCGGCGCGGTGAATCGAGGCGCGGCAAGCGGCCTTTCTGAGTAAGCTCCACATAATCGACCAGCCCGCCACAGGCGGCGATCTCGGCCCGGCCAAAGGTGCCAAACCCGTCGAGGACGGCGACGCCATAGACCGCCTCGAGCCGCCGACGCCCCGCTTCGCTGTCGAACTTGCTCGACGCAACCGGAACAAGCGCCTCTTTCCAGTCATGAAAAACGTCGAACAGATCGGCATTTTGCAGCAACCGGTCAGGCACCAGAATTTCACCGGGGTCGATGCGCGCCAGCGCGGCGCCGATGCCACGCGGCTGGACCGGCTGGACCAGAAAGACGCCGGTAGAAATATCGAGCCAGGCCAGCCCGAACTCTCCCTGGGCATCGGTCAAGGCAGCTAGAAAATTGTGCCGGACACCATCGAGCAACGCGTCTTCAGTAATGGTGCCCGGCGTGACGATACGGACCACCTCGCGCGCGACCACCGATTTTGCGCCGCGCTTCTTGGCCGCCGCCGGGTTTTCCGTCTGTTCACAAACGGCGACGCGGAATCCTTTGCGGATCAACCGCGAGAGGTAGGTCTGGGCGGCGTGGACCGGCACCCCGCACATGGGAATATCCTGGCCGTCATGCTTGCCGCGATGGGTTAGGGTGATATCGAGCGCCGCGGAGGCGGCAACCGCGTCATCGAAGAACAGTTCGTAGAAATCCCCCATCCGGTAGAACAACACACAATCCGAATGCGCGGCCTTGATGGCAAGATACTGCGTCATCATGGGCGTCACGGTATTGGGATCCGCCGCCTTTTTCATTGATCTGTTCTGCCCGCCATCGGTCATGCGCTTATCCTATCACGCCGGCCACCGCGCCCAACCCCAAACCGAGCGGCGGGCCCGCCCGACCAAAGTGGCGCATTCCCAGTTGCCGCATTCTGTTTTCGTGGCTTGCGGAATACCTTTAAAGCCATCAAGTTATGCCGCTGTAGTCCAGATCAGAATAGGGGGCCGCGATGGCGCGCAAGGCGACCACGGCAAAACAGCCGCGTAGCAAAAAGACTTCCGCAAAAGAATCTTCGCAACCATCCGCCACGGCGAATGGCGGCCAGGGGAAGGTCAGCAATCTGGAGCGCGAAGCGCTGGCGATGCATGCGGGGCCGCCGCCCGGTAAGCTGTCCATCGCCCCCCTTAAGCCGATCACCACGCAACGCGATCTGTCGCTCGCCTATTCGCCCGGCGTCGCCTTTCCCTGCCTCAAAATCGCCGAGGACGAAAACAAGGCCTACGATTACACCAACAAGGGCAACATGGTCGCGGTGATCTCCAACGGCACCGCCGTGCTCGGGCTTGGCGATCTCGGCGCGCTGGGCGCCAAGCCGGTGATGGAAGGCAAGTGCGTGTTGTTCAAGCGCTTCGCCGATATCGACGCGGTCGACATCGAGGTCGACACCAGGGATGTCGACGAATTCGTCAATTGCGTGCGCTTTCTGGGCCCCGGCTTCGGCGGCATCAATCTGGAGGACATCAAGGCGCCCGAATGTTTCATCATCGAGCAGCGGCTGCGCGAACTGATGGATATACCGGTGTTCCATGACGACCAGCACGGCACCGCTGTCATCGCCGCCGCCGGCCTGCTCAACGCGCTGGAGATCACCGGACGCACGCTCAAGAACACCACCATGGTGGTCAATGGCGCCGGCGCGGCGGCGATCGCCTGCCTTGAGCTATTTACCTCCATGGGATTCGCCAAGGGAAATATCACCCTGTGCGATTCCCAGGGCGTCGTCTACCGCGGCCGCGAAGCCGGCATGAACCAGTGGAAATCGGCGCACGCGGTGGACACCAAGGCGCGCACCCTGGAAGACGCCATGAAAGGCTCCGACGTATTCTTCGGTGTGTCGGTCGCCGGCGCGGTCAGCCCGGCAATGGTGAAATCCATGGGCAAGCAGCCGATCATTTTCGCACTCGCCAATCCCGACCCGGAGATCACGCCGGAGGATGCGCGCGCCGCGCGACCCGACGCGATTATCGCGACCGGCCGGTCCGATTACCCCAACCAGATCAATAATGTGCTGGGCTTTCCCTATATTTTCCGCGGCGCGCTCGACGTCCGGGCGCGGGCCATCAATGACGAGATGAAGGTTGCCGCCGCCAGGGCTTTGGCGGCGCTGGCCCGTGAAGACGTTCCCGACGAAGTCGCCGGGGCCTATTCGGGCATGCGCTTGCAGTTCGGCCCCGACTACCTGATCCCGACGCCATTCGACCCGCGTTTGATTGCCGCGGTGGCCCCCGCGGTGGCCGAAGCGGCGATGAAAAGCGGCGTCGCGCGCACAACCATCAAGGATATGAACGCCTATCGTGCGTCTTTATCCGCGCGGCTCGACCCCACTGTCGACAGTCTCAACAATATCTTTGAAGAGGTGAAAGCCAATCCCAAACGCGTCGTCTTTGCCGAAGGCGAAGAGGAAAAAACCATCCGCGCCGCGATGGTGTTTCGTAATGCCGGTTATGGCGAGCCTATCCTCATCGGTCGGGATGACGTTGTCATGCGGACCATGGAGAGTTTGGGCATTCGGGGCAAGGATGCGCTGGAGGTTCACAACGCGCGCCTTTCCAACCGCAACAAGCACTACACGGATTTCCTCTACAAGCGGCTGCAGCGCGACGGCAAGCTCTATCGCGACTGTCAGCGCATGGTGAACCAGGACCGCAATGTCTTTGCCGCCTGCATGGTGGCCTGCGGCGACGCCGATGCCATGATAACCGGCCTGACGCGCGCGTCGCACACCTGCCGAAAAGAAATTCTGCACGCGATCGATGTCGACAAGGACCGGCAGCTTTTCGGGCTTTCAGTCATGATCACCCGGGATCGCACCGTGTTCATCGCCGACACCATGGTGCACGAACACCCTTCGGGCGAACAGTTGGCGGATTTTGCGATACAGGGGGCGGCCAAGGCCCGGATGATGGGGCACGAACCGCGCGTGGCGCTTCTGTCGCACAGCAATTTCGATGTGCCGCCAGGCAGTCTTGGCAAGGAAGTGCGGCGCGCGGTTGATATCCTCGATTCCGCCAAACGCGACTTCGCCTATGATGGTGAAATGACGGCGTCGGTCGCGCTGGATCCCGACCTGGCAGCCTTCTACCCTTTCTGCCGCCTCGGTGGCCCGGCCAACGTGTTGATCATGCCGGGTCTGTATTCCGCCTCAATTTCATCGCGCATGCTGCAGAAGCTGGGGGGCGGCACGATAATTGGGCCGCTTTTGGTCGGGCTGAACAAGCCCGCGCAGATCATGAGAATGGACTCAACGGTGTCGGATATCGTCAACGAGGCTGTGCTCGCGGCACACGACGCCATCAATCGCCCGAAGTAGCCGTCCGGCGCTCAGGACAGATTGGCCATGGCTGTTTCATGGGCGGCGACCGACGCCGCCCCGAAGCAGGCAAAGATAACCCGCTGGACAGGCGTGTATAGCGACAAGCAATCGCGTACCGTCATCACCGCAATTCCGGCGGCGGCTTCAACCGGAAACCGGTAAACGCCGGTGCTGATGGCCGGGAAGGCGATGCTCGCCAGCGCGTGATCCGCGGCGATCTCCAGACAGCGCCGATAGCAGCTGGCCAGTAAGGCAGCCTCGTTCGCGATGCCCCCCTGCCAAACCGGCCCCGCCGTGTGGATGACATGGCGCGCCGGCAAATCATAGCCGCCGGTGATCCTTGCATCGCCCGTCGCGCACCCGTCAAGGGTTCTGCATTCGGCCAGCAGCGCCGGTCCGGCGGCGCGATGGATGGCGCCATCGACCCCGCCGCCGCCCAGCAGCGTGGTATTCGCGGCATTGACAATGGCGTCGACATCTAGCCGCGTAATGTCGGCCTCAACAATTTCCATCCGGTCGTTCATGCCGGCCAGCATGGCGCGATGGTCGCTGCCGGGTCAACGCTCTCGTTTGCACCGCACCGCTGTGATAACTCTTAGAGATTATGGTGCCCACTCCAAAATCCATCCTGGTCTATGTCGGCGGCGACCTGGTCGGCGACGCGATGATCAAACTGCCGTTCGTGCGCGCCCTTCGTCAGGCCTGGCCGGCGGCGCATATTACCTGGTGCGCCGGCAAGAACCGCAGCGCCTTCGCGCGCGAGCTGGCGCCCCTGATCGGCGGCCTGATCGACGAGGTGATCGAGGAAGCCGGGTTCCACCAGCCCCTGTCCCTGATTCTGCGCCGGCCGCTATCGGGCCGGTATTTCGATCTGGTGATCGACACTCAGCGGGGGGTAGGAACGACCCTTCTGCTGCATCGACTGCGCCACGGGCACCTGATATCGGGAACCGCCGGATTTTTGTTTTCCGGCGTCAAACCGCCACGCGGCTATCGCCGACCGGCCGCCATGGTGGGCCAGATGACCGACCTGATTGCTCTGGCGTCGGGAAAACCGGCCGAGGCGGCGGGGCGGCTGACCCTTGACGCCGGGGTGGAAGCCGCCGCCGCGGAAGCGCTGCCCGCAGGGCCGGTCCATGTGGGGCTGGCGCCGGGGGCGGGCGGGCGCCACAAATGCTGGCCGCTGGATAATTTTATCGCCCTTGCCAAACAGCAGCAATCGCTGGGCCGGATAACGGTCTTCATCCTGGGGCCCGGCGAAGCGGACATGGTCGAGACGCTGCAAGAGGCCGTTCCTGACGCGCGCTTCCCGACGGTCGGGCCCGGCGGGACCTTAGCAGAAACATCCATCCCGTTCACCATCGCCATCGGCCAGCGCCTGGCGGCCGCCGTCGCCAACGATTCCGGCGCCGGTCATATCCTGGCGGCAGCCGACACGAATCTGGTTTCCCTGTTCGGTCCGACACCGGCCGCAAAATTCGCGCCCACGGCAAGGCGGCTGGAGATCATCGACGCCGCATCCTTCGGATCGCAGGCGATGAGCGCGATCCCGGTCGAGGCCGTTTCAGCGGCGGTCGATAAATTAATTGCCTGATCGAACCGATAGAGGATATCGCCTGAGCCACACAAGCAAGACAAGCCCGGGCACAGCGATCGCCGTGGTCGCAATAAAAAACCCGACCCAGCCCAAATGCTCGGCGAGGGGGCCCGACGCGGTCGCGAATAAGGTTCTGCCGAACGCCATCAGGGAAGTCAGCAGCGCATATTGGGTCCCGGTAAAGGACACATTGCAGAGACCCGACAGATAAGCGACAAACGCCGCCGACCCCAGGCCGCCGGCGAAATTATCGGCCCCTACCGCGACCGCCAGCAGCGTCAGATCGTGCCCGGCCGCGGCAAGCCAGGCAAACAGCAGATTGGTCGCCGCTTGCAGGACACCGCCAATCACCAACGCCGACCACACGCCAAACCGGACCACCAGAGCGCCGCCCGCGAACACGCCAGCCAGCGTCGCCGCGACCCCGAACACCTTGGTCACGCCGGCAATTTCCACCCCGCTGAAACCGATCTGAAAATAAAACGGATTGGCCATCGCGCCGGCGATGGCATCGCCGTATTTGTACAGGAGCACGAACAGCACGATCCAGACGATTCCGCGCCGACCGAGCAGGTCAGTCAGGGGTGCGACGACGGCGCGGTGTAACGTCGCACGCAACCCGGCCGCCTCGGCGGCGGAAGTGGCGGTCCGGTGCTTTGCGGCCGGGGGTTCCGGCGCGATCAGGGCGGCGACCATACCAATCCCGACCAGCGACGCCATCAAGGCATAGATCAGCGACCAGCTAATAAAATCAGCGAGCGCAATGGCGCCCGCGCCCGCGACCAGCAGGCCGAGGCGATAACCGGTCTGGGTCATGGCGGCGCCAGCGCCCTGTTCATGGTCTTCGAGAATATCGATACGATAGGCATCGATCACGATATCCTGGCTGGCCGACAGAAAGGCGACCACCAGCGCCAGGGCCGCGATATAGGCAATGCTCTCACGCGGATCGCCAAACCCGAGGGCGGCAATCGCGGCGACAAGAAAAATCTGGATCGCCAGCATCCAGCCGCGCCGTTGACCAAACAGCGTGGTGAAGACCGGCAGACGTGCCTGATCGATCAACGGCGCCCACAGGAATTTGACCGAATAGGGCGCCGACGCCGCCAGCAACCCGCCGATCGCGGTAAGCGACACACCTTCCTTGGACAACCAGTAGGAAAGGGTGGAAAATCCCAGCAGCAGCGGCAGACCGCTGGAGAACCCCATCAGCAGAATGACCAGCATGCGGCGGTCGCCATAGAGCGCCAGCGCCGCGCGCCATCCCTTATGCCGAGGTTGTTCGGTCATGCGCTCCACCCGTTGCCGAACGATCATAGGGATGCCGTTGAATCGAGGCGAGCGTCGAAAACCCTATAAGGCGTTTAAATCCCGCTGTCGGCCAGAAGCTTAGCAAGTGACATTTCCGGCCGGGCGCCGTAATGGCCGATGATTTCGGCCGCCGCCAGCCCCCCGATCCTGCCGCAATCGACCAGGGTGCGGCCATTGGTCAGCCCATAGAGAAACCCGGCGGCGAACAAATCGCCGGCGCCGGTGGTGTCGATCACCCTATCGACCGGGGCGGCATCGACCACATGGATGTCGTCGCCGGCGACAATGACCGCGCCCTTTTCGCTGCGGGTCAGCGCCGCGATTTCGCAATGGCCCCGTATCTGTTGCAGGGCGGTGTCAAAATTATCGACCTCGAACAGGGATTTGGTTTCCGCTTCATTGGCGAACACAATATCCACGTGGCCTGAAATCAGATGCATGAATTCGGCCCGGTGGCGATCCACGCAAAAAGGGTCGGAGAGCGTGAGGGCGACCTTGCGGCCGGCCGCGTGGGCGATTTCCGCCGCTTTGACGAACGCTTTTTTTGCGGCCGGCGGGTCGAAAAGATACCCTTCGAGATAGGTGATCTGGGAATCGCGGATCGCCCCTTCGTCGATATCGTCGGGGCCGAGCTCGACCGAAATGCCAAGATAAGTCTGCATGGTGCGCTGCGCATCGGGCGTCACGAAGATCAGGCATCGCGCGGTTGTCGCGCCGTCGGTGGCGGGCGGGGTCCGGTAATCGACACCGATCGCCCTGATGTCGTGGCTGAACACCCCGCCCAGCGTGTCGTTGCGAACCTTGCCGAGATACGCCCCGTTGCCGCCGAATGAGGCGATACCGGCCAGCGTATTTGCCGCCGACCCTCCGGATACCTCGATGCCGGGCCCCATGGCGTCATAAAGCGCTGCCGCCTGATCGGTATCGATCAGCGTCATCATGCCCTTGTCGAGCCCGTGCCGGGTTAGGAAGTCATCTTCGGTGGGAGAGAGAACATCGACAATGGCATTGCCGACACCGATCACGTCATAGGTCGCGCTGGTCATGATTGCTCCTGAGATCTTGGCATTTGGACGGCACGGGAGTGGGCCGGCGCCAAATTCCGAAAAAGTTTGCGCAGTATAACGGCCGAACGGCGAACGCCAAGGGCAACGATGTTATTGCGCCAAGGCAGGCATTCCGACTAAAAATCAAGCGGAAGCTCCGTCAGCCAGTCGAGAACGCACACCATGATAGCCGCACTTTTCAAGGCTCTGAACCAGATGCCGGATCCGGCATTTCGCCAAACCATCGCGCGAACCTTGCTGTTCAGCGTTTTGCTGTTCGGCGGTCTGCTTTTCGGCGCCTGGTGGCTGATGGCGGAAACGCAGCTGTTTTCATGGGGGTGGCTGGACGCCATCGTCGATGTGCTGGGCTGGTTGGCCGGGCTGATCGCAGCCTTTGTCCTGTTTCCCGGCGCCGCCCTTGTCATCATCTCCTTCATGCTGGAGCCGGTGGCGCGCGCGGTCGAGGCGAAGCATTATCCGGACCTTGATCCGCCGCGCCATCAACCGGTTTCCGAGGCCGTCTCCATCGCGCTTCGATTTGCCGCGATCGCGATGCTGCTAAACCTCTTGCTGCTTTGGGTTTATTTTATTCCGGTGCTGAATGTTTTTGTTTTCGGGGCCCTGAACGGGTATCTTCTGGGCCGGGAGTATTTTGAGCTGATCGCGCCGAGGCGGCTTGAGCCTGCGGCCGTACGGCCCATGTGGAAACGTTACAGGGGAAGGCTATGGATTGCCGGTATAATCATTACCCTGCTCCTGAGCATCCCCTTTATAAACTGGATCATGCCGGTTGCAGCGGCGGCTTTCATGCTCCATATCTTTGAGAAACTGCGCCGGCAGGACGCGGCTACCTGATTTAATTGCCCCGCCTGATTTAATTGCCCCGCTTTGCGGAAAGGATTTTCGACCATGATCAGCGAAAAAGCGCCGGAAGACCAGAAGTTAGGCACGGCTGTCAAAAATGCAGGCGTTGAAGGCGGCAAAACCAGCACGGCGTCACTCAGGGGCGGCTCCGCCCAGACCATGCCCGCCGCAGCCATGCCGCGGCCCGGCGTCATGCGCCCGGAAATCGTTCGCCGCGCACGCGAATATGGCACCACGCCTGCGGACGACCGGTCCATGGGCAGCTATGGCGACGGCAAAAAACTCATTGTCGGCCGGGATATAGAGCTTAACGGCAAGATCAGTTCCTGTGAGAAGCTGGTTGTCGAGGGCAAGGTCGAAGCGAACATTTCCGAATGCCGTGAGATCGAAATCTCCGAAACCGGCACTTTTATCGGTGAGGCGGAGATCGAAGTGGCCGAAATCAGCGGCACCTTCGAGGGGACAATCAATGCCCGCGATCTGCTGATTATCAGATCCACCGGCCGCATAACCGGCAACATTCGGTTTGGCCGGCTGGAAGTGGAACGCGGCGGACAAATCGAAGGCGACGTCAAGGTTCTGAAATCAGAACTATAAGAGCCGCCCAGGCGCCAATAACAGCCCGATCATGAATCATCATGCCGACGCCGGGCGTCACCGGGCGAAAATCCGCGAACGGAAAAATCGCTTCACGGGACTTATACTGACCGGATTCCTGATCGGGTGCGGCACCGACCCGGCCCTTGAGCCCGTTGCTACCGAAACCCAGGCGTCGAAAACCGTTGCGGAACAGACAGCATCGGCTCCAGCGGCGCCCGCTGCGGCACCCGCGAAACCGGATGGGCCACCAATAGTCAGCCTGCCGCCAGTACAGCTTCTCGGTATGAGCCAAGATGACATCATCAGGAATTTGGGCCAGCCAACCTTCCAGAGAAGGGACCGGACTGCCCTGCTGCTGCGCTACCGCGAAGGGGGCTGCATTCTCGATCTGTTTTTGTACCCGCATGACCCAAGCGGGTTGGGCAAGGCGGTCGATTATATCGAAGCCCGAGCCCCTGACGGCCAGAAGATCGAAACCAAACCCTGTATCGATGCCATCAGGAAAGCGAACGCGGCGGGCTAGAGCCCTATTGGGCGTGATCCGTCCTACCCGCCCTATGGGGTGACCGTGGTTTTGGCCTTGTACTGGCAGAGATCCGCGACGCCGCAGGCCGGGCAGTCGGGCTTCCGAGCCTTGCAAACATAACGCCCATGCAGGATCAGCCAATGGTGGGCGTGTAGCTTGAATTTGTCGGGCGTGCGTTTTTCCAGCTGCTTTTCGACGATGTCGACGTTCTTTCCGGGCGCCAGGCCGGTTCGGTTGCCAACCCGGAAAATATGCGTATCGACCGCGATCGTCGGCACACCGAAGGCGATGTTGAGCACCACATTGGCGGTCTTGCGCCCAACGCCGGGCAGTTTCACCAGCGCATCGTGATCGGCGGGGACCTCACTGCCGTGCTCGGCGATCAGCCGTTCGCTGAGGCCGATAACATTCTTTGCCTTGGTGCGGTAAAGCCCAATGGTCTTGATATGATCGACCAGATTCTTTTCACCGAGTTCGACCATTTTTTCCGGCGTATCGACGATCTCGAACAGGGCTTTGGTCGCCTTGTTGACCCCGATGTCGGTAGCCTGCGCCGACAGGACAACCGCGACCAGCAGCGTGTAGTGGTTGCGATAGTTGAGCTCGCCAACCGGTTCCGGGTCGGCGGCTTCGAGCCTTGCATAAAAGGTTTCGATATCGGCACGCTTCATCACCATGCCTCACCTATAGCGCAAGACGGTGCCGCATTCATCCTCGGGACCGCCAATATTACGAAAATAAAGTCGGAAATAAAAAAATGACATTAACCCTTTTCGTTCGTTTTGATTCTTCTTTGTCAAAGGAAAACAGCGCTGTAAGCTAGTGTTCCGCCCGAAACGAATGATTCCCATAAGGCGGATTTGATGCGAATCTGTGGGTATGGGC
>JAQBTY010000461.1 GCA_027624735.1 Pseudomonadota bacterium
CCCCCACCCGGCCACCCACAGGATACTCGCATTGGGTGGCCGGGGGGGGGAGAGGGCTGGTGCCGCAAAAAATGAGAAATTTCTAAATGCCCGACACATACGTGGGGGAAAGTGTTCTTCGCCTGGAAGATGAGGTGCTGCTCACCGGCGGCGCCTCGTTTGTCGATGATTTCCGGCTCGACTTCATGTTGCAAGCGGCCTTTGTCCGCAGTCCCGTCGGCCATGCTCGGATTAAATCCATCGATGTGGAAGCCGCGCGGGCGGTGCCCGGCGTTGCCGCTGTCTATACCATCGATGATCTGATGCCCGTTCTGAGCCAGGACCGGGTGCCAGAGAATTTTCCCAACCCTGGAGACAGAACGGATGTCGGCCCGTATGTGCTGGCCCGTGACGAGGTCTGCTATGTGGGCGAAGCGGTGGTCATGGTCGTGGCCGAAAACCGCTATGTCGCCGAAGACGCGGCCCAGCTTGTCGAAGTGGATTATGACACGTTGCCGGTGTTGTGCGATCCGCGCGACTCATCGGCCCCCGGCGCGCCGGCGGTGGATACGCGGCAGGATCGTCCGGACAATATCGAAGGTCGTTTTACGAAAGAACATGGTGACTGCGCCGCTGCCTTTGCCGGTGCGGCGCATGTGGTGAAACTGGATTTGACCCAGCATCGCGGTGTCTCCCTGTCCATGGAATGCCGCGGCAGCGTGGTGAAATTCGACCGGCTGAAGAAGCGCTTCACCATGTGGTCTTCCTGCCAGGCGCCCCATTCCCACCGCAGCGTGCTGGTTCATTTGCTCGGGCTGGACGAGGGGCAGGTGCGCGTCATCGTCCCCAGTGTCGGCGGTGGGTTCGGCCCGAAACTGCTGTTCTATCCGGAAGACGGGGCAATCAGCGCCGCCGCCATGCTGCTGGGGCGGCCGATCAAGTGGATCGAGGATCGGCGCGAACATCTGATGACCACCACGCAGGAACGCGATCAGCACTGGGAGGTCGAGATGGCCGCCGATTCAGACGGGAAAATCCTCGGGCTGCGCGGCCGTCTCTATCATGACCAGGGCGCCTATACATCGCGCGGCGTCAATATTCCGCACGCCTCGGCGACGACCATCCTCGGGCCCTATATCGTGCCCAATTACCGGATGGATGTGGTGATCGCGCACACCAACAAGGTCCCCGCAACCTCCATGCGCGGCGCCGGTCATCCGCAGGGCTGTTTCACCATGGAGCGTCTGTTGGACAGGGTCGCCGATGCGACGGGGCTCGACCGGACGGTGGTGCGTGAACGCAATATGATCCCTTTCGATTCCATGCCCTATACCCAACCCCTCAAGACGCAGGCCGGTCAGCCCATCACTTATGACAGCGGAAACTTCATGGACTGCCAGAAAAAACTTCTGGAAGAAATTGATTATTCTAGTTTTTTGGATCGCCAGAAAAGGGCGCGGTCTGAAGGCCGCTATCTCGGCTTCGGCATGGCGAATTACGTCAAACCCACCGGGCGCGGCCCCTTTGAAACCGGCCTTGTCCGTATCGGCACGTCTGGCAAAGTCTCGGTTTATACCGGCGCGGTGGCCATGGGGCAGGGGTTCCGCACCGCCATGTCGCAGATTGTCGCCGATCAGCTTGGCGTCAAACCGTCCGACGTGATTATCGTCGCGGGTGACAGCGATCAGGTGACGCTGGGGTTCGGCGGATTCGCCAGCCGCCAGACCGTGACGGCGGGCTCCTCCATCCATCTGGCGTCGATCCAGGTGCGCCAGAAAGTTCTGTCCATTGGCGCCCATCTGCTGGAGGCCTCGGCGGAGGATCTCGAGCTGATCGACGGGCGCGTTTTCGTCAAAGGCGTGCCCGGCATGTCCGTCGGCTTTACCGAGATCGCCAACGCGGTGGCCGGCACGCCGGGTTATGCCCTGCCCGCCGGCATCAGCGCCGGTCTCGAGGCGGAGGTGAATTTCCAGCCAGAGAACGTCACCTATGCCAATGGCGCGCACGGGGTTGAGCTCGAGATCGATCCCGATACCGGCGGGGTGACGATCCAGCGCTATGTCATCGTTCATGACAGTGGCCGGCTGGTCAATCCGATGATCGTCGACGGCCAGGTGCATGGCGCGGTGACGCTCGGCATCGGCCATGCCCTGTTCGAATGGATGATGTATGACGAGGCCGGGCAGCCGCAGACCACCAACCTCGCCGAATATCTGGTGCCCACCGCGCCGGAGATCCCCAACTTCAAAATAATCCATCAGGTGTCGCCCACCGACCGCAACCCCATCGGGGTAAAGGGCGTCGGCGAATGCGGCGTCATGACGGTGGCGCCGGCCGTGCTGTCGGCCATCGAAAGCGCGCTGGCACCCTTTGGCGTCAAGGCCGAGCGCTACCCCATCACGCCCGCCATGCTGGTGGCGCAGATCCGCGCCGGCAAAGCGGCTGCATAGAGTCATTGAAACCGGAGAACAACAGAATGGCCAGACTGCCCCAACGATCGCGCGACGAGATGCCCCCGGAACAGCAGCGCGTGTACGACGACATCGGCGGCGGTCCGCGCGGCGGCGTGCGCGGCCCGTTTCATGCGCTGCTCTACAGCCCGAAGCTGGCCGATGCCGCCCAGAAGCTCGGGCAGTATGTGCGCTACGACTGCTCTATCCCGGCGAAACTGCGCGAACTCGCCATTCTGATCACCGCCTATCATTGGAAAGCGCAGTATGAATGGTTCGCCCATGAACCCCATGCCCGCGAGGCAGGCCTGCCCGATCCGGTGATCGACGCCATCCGAAACGGGAAACGCCCGGACTTCAGCGACGCGGCGGAAGAAGAAATCTATAATTTCTGCACCGAGCTTTACGATAAAAAGCGTGTCAGCGACGCGACCTTCGCAAAAATAGAAGCCCGCCATGGCGGGGTCGGCGCGGTGGAGCTGGGCGGCTTGCTGGGCCACTACAATCTGATCGCGATCACCCTCAATATCGCCGAAACGCCCGTGCCGGGCGGGGCTAAACCGCTGGCGGAGTAGCGTTCACTAATCCTGGACCGCACGGCGCCACCGCATCATTCGGGTGTGGGCCAAGAGTCTGGCTCGATGCTGTTTGGTATCAGATAGGAAACAAGCAACACATTTATGTAAATATGTAAAATATATTCTATGTATACCCCGACTCATTGAGAAAGCGAAATTAACGCTTGCTGGGCCCATTGAAAAGGATTCT
>JAQBTY010000462.1 GCA_027624735.1 Pseudomonadota bacterium
TTCGCCGCGTTATGTTTCCCCGTGGGGTAAATCCCGGTCACCGGCGACTTTTTCAACGGGCTGCTAAGGCTCCAGACTAAAATGGAGCGGGCTGGGGTGGGCCTTTAGGCGCACTGGATTTGCACGGCAATTCGACCCCGACCAATATCTTAGCAGCCGCCTCAAACAACTTATGAAGCGGCGTTACCCTTGCCGAAGGGCTCATGGGTTACCCCACCAAAAAAATTCCCATGGCAAGCAGCGCTATGATCAGGATAAGCGCCACAGGCCATGGGTTAGGTTTATCTGCCATTTGGGAGGCAGACGGGGTTGTTCCGTGAATATGTTGCTGTGAAAGCCACTGCTTTTTGTCGCGGCTCGGCGTAACCGGGCGGATAGCGTCATAGGCGGGCCTGAATTTGACGTGGCATGTCATGGCTGTTCTCCCAAAATTGCGGTTTTCCGCCTTTTCAGGCGTCCAAGGTTGTGACGGAAATCCGTGTGCCCGCACGATAGGCCCAACCATGGCAGTCATTATGGGGCCCCAATTTTCTTGCCGGTAAGGTAATGGACCGGCGCCATTGCCTTGCGACGATCCTGCTCGGTTGCCAATTCGTAATACCGGCTTCGGGCTGCGGCCGCCTGGTTCGCACTGGCTGCGGTGCTGTAGGCTGCGCCGGACATCTCCAGCAGCATGTGATTTTCATAAGCCTGTCGAACTTCGGTGGCTAACTGCTCGTCGGTGAGGAGGTGCATGTCCCACTCCATCTATCCGGTTGGCCGGCGGTGATGGAGAGAATGTAAAGTAAACTATCCAATAAGTCAATATAACTTTACAATTTTCTGAAAAAAATTTATCGGCCGATTCAGAGTGGCGGGCGATGGGACGCAATATAGGCTGGGGGGGCGACGGAAGCCGTCTTGCCATTTGGGCCGATAGAGCTCTAAAGCCCTATTTCCCTTTTCCCTCCGCATCGGTTGCGGCGGCGTCGCGAAATTACAGGTCCCGCTCTACCTTGATGACACGGCCGACCACGGACCAGCCTTCGCTGGGGACTCTGGTGTTGTAGGGCTCGCTGCTGCACGGTTCGAACCGGTCGGGATCTGATCGGTAGCGTTTGAAGGTGACATCGCCGTCCGCGGTCTTGATGACGTAGAGCTTGCCGGACACAAGGGTTTTGTCGTCGTAATCCACGATGATTACGCTACCGTCCTTGGCTTCCAGGTTCATGCTGTTGCCACTCACCCGAAGCGCTATAAGCGATGTTCGGTTGCTGGACACGTCTATAAATGCCTCTGCATCACCTGGCTCATATATATCTATAGTAGTAGCCAGAACACCAGCTTCTACCCAAGAAATTAAGGGAACCTTAATAAGTGGTAGCCCGGATACAGTAACGTTATCAGGTTTTCCTACACCAAAGGCGAGAAACTCAGGGGTAACACCTAATCCCCGCGCGATATTCAGCAAATGAGGGCCGGACGGCGTTGTCTTGCCGCTTTCCCATTGCCCGACCGCGGCGCGGGAAACCGAATCCGCCAATAGGCCGAGCTGTTCCTGAGACAGGCTGCGCTTGAGGCGTTCCGCCTTGATGCGGGCGCCCATATCTTCGTTGTGAGTGATCATGATTGTGCAGGGTATGCTTTACTGCGTGATTATGAAAGGACAGCAAACTTGACAAATAGGTAAGCAAACTTTACTATCGGCTGTATGTCACACACGGCAATGCCCGCCTGTTACTGCGCGGCGTTCGGCAAAGCGGCGTCAGCATTGTGTGAGCAATAGTCGAGAAAGAGGAGCAGGCATGACCAAACGCGCCAAATACGCCAGACACTGACATCGACGCTTATCAAGGACCAGTACAATGGCACGGGTGCGCAAGTAGCGTTTCCCACCAGCTTTGTGTTCTGGGATGCAGACGATTTGGAGGTGATCCATACGGACGCCGGAAATGTCGAAACGATCTGGGCGCGGGGTACTCAATACACCGTGACCGGCGGGAATGGGTCCACCGGGACCGTGACGGTCAGCACGAGTCCGACCGATTACACGCCGGCCTCTGGAACAAAACTGACGATCACGAGCAGCCTCGAAAACAAGCAGCCTACGTCGCTGCCGGCCGGCGGGCCGTTCCCGTCGGATGCGGTGGAACAGCGGTTCGATCAGAATGTGCGGCTGATCCAACAGCTTGCCGAGCAACTCGCGCGGTCGATCAAATTCGCCGTTACGTCGGTCTTTAGCGGAATAACGATCCCCGACCCATCGGCGTCGAAGTTCCTGCGCTGGAATGCGGCTGCGACCGACCTTGAGAACGCGGACATAACGGCTGCCGGCTCCATCGGCATCCCCGTGACGGTCGCGGAAGGCGGCACGGGGGCGGACCTGTCGGGGCTGGCGGCCGGCGCGCTGGTTAAGATGAACAGCGGGCAGACCGCGTTCGAAGCCGCCGCGGCCGATACCGATTTCATGAAGGCGGGGGCGAAGGGCGCCGACATTGCGAGCGCCTCGCCGCTGGTGCTGGGCGCCGACGGCAACTATTTCGACGTGACCGGCACCACGGGTTTTTCCGCCATCACCGTCGCGGCCGGACGGCTCTTCATGCTGCAGTTTGACGGGGCGCTGACGCTGTCGCACGGCGCGTCTCTCACTCTCCCCGGCGCAGCCGACATAACCACGGCGGCGGGTGACCGCCTTATCGGATTTGCCACGGCAGCTAACACGGTTGACGTGCTCAGCTATACCAGGGCGGCAACACCCGTGGACGGAGGGTTGTCCAAGAACCATATCGCCGGATTGGAGCTTTCCAAATCATCCGCTGATGTGCTTGCCATAGCTGCCGGCGAGGTACGAGATGCCACCGATGCCGTCGATATGACGCTGGCTGCTTTCACCAAGGATGTATCCGCCGCATGGGCTGTAGGGACCGGCCTCGGCTCTCTCGATACCGGAACCTATGCAGCCAGTACGTTATATTACGTCTGGCTGATCCAGCGGCCGGATACTGGCGTCGTGGACGTGCTGACCTCGCTAAGCGGCACCGCACCGACAATGCCGTTGAACTATGATTTCAAGCGGCTGATCGGCGCGTTCGTCACCGATGCCACGCCCGACATTCTAGTAGTCTGAATCATCTAAAGCACAGGGTATAGGTTTTTCAGTTTGATGCGGGCGTCTTGTGTTG
>JAQBTY010000463.1 GCA_027624735.1 Pseudomonadota bacterium
TGAGGTCTATGTCATCGTCTGAAGAACAGGATTTTTCCGGCCTGGCGGCGGCTGCGGAAACCGCGCTGAAGGATGCCGAGCGGGCCTTGGCCGAAGGCAAAACCAAGGAAATTTCCGATGAAACAATCCAACAGCTTCTTACTGCCGGCGCCAAGCTGTTCGCTAAGAAAATAGAGGAGGAGGAACGCTATTTCATACCTTTTACCTCTCGCCAGGCAGCAACCGCGACCGATGTGGTGACGACGGTGTGTGAAATGCTGCGAGCGGCGGATCTCAACACCTTTGACCTTAGTATGTGGTTTAGCCGCCCCCGCCCCGAGGATGCTCCCTGAGCAATTCCTTACGGGGTGTCCAAAGGCGTTGTCAGGCGCCCCGTACGTGATCGATCAGGGAAACGGCATCATCGGGTAGCGCATCGCCGCGCCAGGCGACGTGACCGTCGGGACGCACCAGAACAAGCCGTTTTTCATAGATAACCGCGGCCTCCGCCTGATCGATATCGACGATCGCCAGGGGAACGCCCCGCGTCGAAGCGGCGGTTCTCAAGGGCTCGACATCGATGTCGGGGGTCCTGAACCGGACCAGCACGAATCCGCCGCCGAACAAATCGAGGGTCGATCGACCGTCTGCTATCCAGAAATGGGGCGCCCTTGTGCCAGGCCGCGCCGAAGGTGCAAGCCGCGCCTTGCCCTGCAACGGCGGCGTACCGTCCGATACGCAGATCGGCGATTCCTCGTAACAGAATTGCGCTTTGAGCTGCGCCGGCGGGCTAAGACCGCGCGGCACCGAGCTGTCCGCCGCCACGGCGTTTCGGAACGCCGTGGCGCCGGGCAAGGCCACGATGGCGTTAAACGATGCGGTGGACAAGTTAACATAATCCCCAGCGACGGGCCGGCACTCTGCCTCATATGAATCGAGCAATCGCGGTCCGCCCCAGCCGTCGTACAGCGCCGCCAGCTTCCAGGCGAGATTGACGGATTCGCATATCCCGGTATGCATGCCGGAGCCGGCGGTGGGTGACATTTCGTGTGCCGCGTCACCGGCGATCAGGACGCGGCCCTGGCGGTATGAGCGGGCCAGAAAATCGCGACGTTCCCATGGCGACACGTCGATAATTTCATAAGGAAAATCGCATCCGGCGAGCTTGCGCAAATAGGAGATTCCAGTCAGGTCCGGTGTCGGGTCGTGAAACACCGACAGCCGCCAGAGCTCCTTGCCGTCGATCGCGATC
This sequence comes from Pseudomonadota bacterium, assembly GCA_027624735.1. Lineage (GTDB taxonomy): Bacteria > Pseudomonadota > Alphaproteobacteria > MPNO01 > UBA2964 > JAQBTY01. The sequence continues at coordinate 1,232 of JAQBTY010000463.1, forward strand.
GCCTCCGCCCAACAGCCCTCGTCGTCGAAGAAACGAAAGAAACGGGCCCATCCCTTGTCGTGCATAACTGCGAAATCGGGCGAGCGAAAGAAGACGTTGACGCTGGTGGCGATCGGTCCCAGCCCGTCCAGGGGGATACCGAGCCGCCGCCGGACACGCCCACCCGCGCCATCGCAACCGACGAGGTAGTCGGCAGCAATTGACAATTCCTCTCCGGTCTCAGTATCCATCAGCCGCGCGCGAACGCCGGTTTCATCCTGTTCGAACGATTCCAGCCGGGTTCCATAACGAACCGAGACAGGCGGCACGGACCTGGCTTTTTCCGCCAGGATAGGATCGAAATAAATCTGCGGACAGGTGGCCGCGCCTTCGGGCGAATAATCCAGCTTACCCTCCAGATCACTGTAGGATCCGACCTTGAGCCGCGCCAGCTCTTCTCCAACCATGGTCGAAACGTAGACGAAATCACAGGGATGGGTGCGCGACCAGACGGCGTACCGTACCTGATCGGCGATCCCCCAGCGGCGGCAAAATTCCATGCCACGGGCGCTGACACTGCTCATGCGCGGAACACGTAATTTTCCGTCGCCCCGTTCGGCAACGATACAGTCAATTCCGCGCAAACCGAGCTCTATCGAAAGGGCAAGACCTACCGGTCCGGCGCCGGCAATCAGAACCTTCGTCCTATCTTCCTGTGGCATCTGAGTCTGAGATTGGCTGGCTGTGCAGAAAAGTGACCTCTATCACGAGGCGTTTAGTCCCGGAATTCTTCACGCAGGTAATCAAGCCGCGCCAGCACTTCGCGGTCCGTAAGCTGAAACAGATTGGCGTCCCCGCTCTTGGCCCGATGGCTGATCCAGTGACCTCGTGGCAGGCTGAAAATATCATTCTTTTTCCACTGTAGCTTTGTGTCGCCAACCTGAGAGACGCCTTCGCCGTCGACCGCCAGACACATCATGTTGGCATTGGTCCGATAGGCGCGGGTTTCATTTTCACGCGCCGGCGCAAGCATGTAACAATCGACCCCCGGCATCGCCGGGCCGCCCGTCAGGGGATTGGTGTAACGAACCCGGCGCGAGCCGTCCGCGGCAGCCGGCATGGCGCCAAGCGCTTCGACAACTCTCGACAACGGGTAGCGAAAGATCGGCGAATAGGGCGTGTCTTCCCGCAAATTCAGGGGTGTGACACCGGCAACGGCGTAGGCATCCTCCATCCGCGGCGGCGGCATGTCGTTCGACGGGCCGGCTTCGAATTCATTGGTGCACAGATGTCTTTGAAGTTGCGCGTCGAGCGCGTCCAACCATACCGCACGTCCCTTGCCGTCATGCGAATGCTCGTGCCAGCACCAGCCGGGCGTCAGCAGGAAATCACCGGGAAACATCGGGCAAGCCGTGCCATCGACCGTGGTCACCGCGCGCCCGTCGCCCTCGATGATGAAACGAAGCGCGTTCAGCCGGTGTCGGTGCGGCCTCGCAACCTCGCCAGGCATGAGTACCTGCAAATTCACCACCATGTTGAGGCTGGCGCCGATACGGGGGGTGTCCTGGTAAGCCGGATTTTCAAGAACCAGAACCCGGCGCTCCGCAGTCTCCATATCGGTCTCAGCGACCGCAACATCGAGCAAAGGATCGAGCTCGGCCCAGGGCCACAAATGCGGGGCTTCGACCAGTTGCGCCCCGTCCGGGTTTGCCCGTTCCCACAGAGCGCTCACATTCGCGCTCGCCATGGCTGATCGGAAATTGGTGCTCATCTTTCCTGCCTCCAGAACCCGGGAACACTGTAGCACCGGAAAAATATCCCGGTGCTCCATATTGCTATCGGCAGTCTACGTCCCGGAGACTGGCAAAGTCCATGGAGGCCCTAGCCCGGATTATTCACGGTGGTCGGATGGTTTGAGCAAGGCGCGTGGTATCGTCCGGGTTGACG
>JAQBTY010000464.1 GCA_027624735.1 Pseudomonadota bacterium
GGTGTCCATGGCAACCATCCTTGGTTTCGGTTGCCAGCGATAGATTCACAAAAATCGCGCCGTGCTAATCCCCCATCTTGTAACCAAACCCATTATGCCTCCAACTGTGGCATATCGGACTCACCTCAAATCAAGAGCGCTGAACAGCCCTGGCGTGTCACCGTAGCCACCAAAGGCTCTGCCCGGGGCGTCATCGCCTTGGAGCAAACGCGCGGCCCGGATATTGAAATTCAGGATGATCCCGGATATGTCGCAGGTGACAATTATACGCTCTATCTGCGCCAGACCGGTCGCAATACATATCGCACCGTCAATCCTCAAGGGCGAATCAAGCGCTAGTTCGGGGTAAGCGAACAAACACCCGGAAACGGCGGTCCCCCATTCGTTTGGCGGGCCGCCGTTTTCTTATGTGCGCAAAGACCGCTCAGGATAAAAACTAGACTGAGTGAGGGCCACTGGCTAGGTCCGCTCTGCCCTCAAAAGCGAACCTTGCCAGTGGAAAGCGTACTCACTGATGGTTACGTCGCCGGTGATCTTTTCACAATCCGTTTGACCGACGCGCGGCTTGCGGCGGCTTTCTTGGGCTTTCTGGCGGCGGAGGCGCGGGGCTTGCCGCCCTTGGCGGTGGTCACGCCGTCGGCGGCGCCGACATAGGGTGAGAACACCGGCCGGTAGGCCTTTTCGTCGATGAACTGCCTGATGCCCTCGGCATAGGCATCGTGGCCGCGCGCGGCATCCTTGATTTTGATTTCGGCTGCCTTGGCGGCGAGATAATCGGCGGACGACCGCCACGACATGCTCTGGGTCGACCGGATCGCATGCTTGGTCGCGACCAGCACGTTGGGGTTCTTCTCAAGCAGTTCCTTGGCGAGCTTGAGGGTTTCCTTCTTCAGGTTTTTCAGGGGCACGGAATAATTCACCATACCCATCTTGGCGGCTTCCTTACCGTTGAAGGTGCGCCCAGTGCAGGCGTAGAACATGGCGTCGCGCTGGTTGAACGTATCGGTGACCATCTTGGACACCATGCCGCCCGGCAGGATGCCCCAGTTGACTTCCGACAGGCAGAAGATGGCGTCGTCGGCGGCGATGGAGAAATCGCAGCAGATGCATTGGGTGAACGCGCCGCCGATGCAAAAGCCGTTGATCATGGAGATGGTCGGCTTGTTGTACATCCACAGTTTGTCGCTGCGCCATTTGCTGTCGTTGCCGGCCTTTGCCTTGACCTCGGGCTTGCCGTCGGTCTCGCGGAAGAATTCCTTGAGATCCTGTCCGGCGCTGAAGGACACGCCTTCACCGGTAATAATGACCAGCTTGGTATCCTTATCGGTTTCCAGCAGCGTCAGGATCTCCATCATTTCCGCATGGAAGGTGGGGCTCATGGCGTTGCGTTTTTCGGGCCGGTTGAAGATCACCCAGGTGATCCCGTCTTTTTGCTGGTCGACTTTTACGCATGTGTATTTCTTTTTCAGCATGGTCTTCTCCCTGTGTTGCTCGACTGTTTTTGACAAGATGACGGGGGACACGGAAGTCGATGCTGCAAAGCCATTTCCCCCTGACGCAATTTTTTCTGGAAGTCTATGACCGCCAGCGGAATGAGTCCATGGTGCGTGCGATTTCGCCACCGATCTTCGCCGCCACTCGGCGTATCGTTGGTATAATATCAACATGCAATAGCCCTCCCGCTCGCGGGAGAGTGCATCGTTATCCCGATACCAGGCGAGGCCCATACCGGCGGTTGCCGGGAGGACGCAAGAGGTGGATTTGTATGGGATGATTTCCGCTTTTCACCCGCCAACGGACATCGTCCATGGGGTTCGCCTCTCCTGGCTTTAACCCCTACTGGACGCCAGCATCGACTACGCGGGCTTCCGGGTTCAGGCCAAAGGCGACATGGTGCGTGGAGTGCGGAATAGCCGGGTCTAGCCATTAACGGATTCGGAACGCCCTTGCAAAATGCGACCTGAGCATGTCGAACTCGTTCCGCCCAACTCGCTGTGCAATGCTTTTGAATCCTTCAGATCGGTGGCGTGGAAATACTTGGTCAACTAACCTTAAACAGGGACGAACGGAGCGGGAAACCGGATGAGGCCGAATCTCAGCGGCGGACGAAGATGAAATCCCCTCCGTCGTGACCGGCGCGGCGAATATCGGAATACTGCGGCGTCTGATCGGCATTGACCACGATGGGGCGTTTGATCTTATCAAACAGGGCCTGGCCGTCGAGCACGCCTTTGTTTTCCGTCAATGCATCTAGGAACGCCTTGGCGAACACTGAGTGGCCGCCGCCGCCGCCGTCGCGCACGGGTTCGAGCCCGCCCGAGACCAGGGCGGTCCGTGCACGCTTCTTCGACATGCGCGTGAGCCAGGCGCGTCGTGCGTGCGCAGTTTTGATGTCGGTTTGCGAGGCGCGAACCAGGGTGCCCGAATAGCAGGAGTCAGCGACCACCATGATGTGTTTCGCACGGATCGCCCGGACCATGGTGGTGATGTCGCTGGTCGACACCCAATTCGTCGGCACGTCCGCCAGCGCATCGACTGGCAGCCAGTAGCCCTGTTCGGCGATGGTATCCAATTCGCCGTGGCCAGCGTAATAAATCAGGAGATTATCGTCGTTGGTGAGCATCGCTCTGAGTTTTGTCAGGTTACCGATCATGTCCGCGCGCGTCGCATTGAGCAAAACTTTGACTTTGAACCCGTAAGAGTCTCTCAACACCTGCGCGACAGCCTTAGCGTCTTCTTCCGCCGTTTTCAGCGCGTTCAATGCGCGATATTTGTTGTTGCCGATGACGAGTGCATGATAGCTGCCAAAATGAATCTCGGAGAATGTTTCGGGCCGTGGGAGGGTTTTTTCCGCCGGGGTTGTCGGAGCGGTCGCGACGAGCGCATCACGGTTAACCGTGATGCGCCGGGACGCACGGTTTCCCCATTCGTCCAACGCCGCGATGATGATCGTGCTACGGCCCTGTGGCACGCCGCGGCTAATTCGAAGGGTGCCATCGCCCTCGATCGTAACAGGGCGCGCGTCGATGGTAACCTCGACGATCCGCGAGGCATCCCGGATCCGGCCGACGAATTGCGCGACACCACCCGTCGCCGATACCCGCTCGGGGGCGTCGATCGTCGGCGGATCGCGGTCAGC
>JAQBTY010000034.1 GCA_027624735.1 Pseudomonadota bacterium
GGGGCTGCGCGCGGCGAACCTCCCGATCGCGTCCATTCAGATGGTCCCAACCACGGATCGCGCCGCGGTCGGCGAAATGCTCACCATGATTGACCATATCGACGTCATCGTACCGCGCGGCGGCAAGTCGCTGATCGAACGGGTACAGAACGAAAGCCGCATCCCGGTCATCGCGCACCTCGATGGTAATTGTCATGTGTATGTAGACCGCGCAGCTGATCCCGCCATGGCGATCGAAATCATCCGCAATGCAAAGATGCGCCGGACCGGAATCTGCGGAGCGGCGGAAAGCCTGCTGATCGACCGATCTCTTGCGTCCGGGCTACTGCCGCGCATCATTGAGACACTGTCGGAGGCTGGATGCGAAATCCGGGGGGACGACGCAACGCAGGCCCTTGATAAGCGCGTTGTGAAGGCCAGCGACAAAGACTGGGACACGGAATATCTGGATGCCATCATCTCCGTTAAACAGGTCGACGGGCTAAATGAAGCGATTGACCATATCAACCGCCATGGATCCCATCACACGGACGCGATCGTCACGCAGGATACCGCCACCGCGGAAAGATTCCTGAAGAATGCCGCTGCTGCGATTGTTCTCCATAACGCATCGACTCAGTTTGCCGACGGGGGGGAATTCGGCATGGGGGCGGAAATCGGAATTTCGACGGGCCGACTGCATGCACGGGGCCCGGTGGGCGTTGAGCAGCTGACGACGTACAAATACGTCGTTCGTGGAGATGGGCAGGTCCGGCCCTGAGAAAATATCCGAGCATTTGCCGGGCGAACATCCGCCGCGGGCTCGCCACAGGCGATGATCGTATCGGTCTTCTGGGGGGATCTTTTAATCCCGCGCACGAAGGCCACGTTCATATCAGCCGCCAGGCCCTGAAAATTCTTGCTCTGGATTGTGTGTGGTGGGTTGTCTCACCGCAAAATCCCCTTAAATCAGAAGAAGGTATGACGCCCTTTGACGAGCGCGTGCGGGCGGCGAAAGCCGTCGCTGCCGATCGCCGGATCAGGGTTACCGATGTGGAGGACCGCCTGGGTACAAGATTTACGGTGGATACGATAGCAGCGTTGACGCGCCTTTTTCCGGATAAACAATTTGTCTGGATGATGGGTGCGGACAATCTTGTTCAGTTCCCCCGGTGGCAGGACTGGCGCCGACTGTTTGCTCTCGTCCCGATTGCGGTGTTCGACCGTGCGCCTTATTCTGCGCAGGCGCTGGCGGGACAGGCAGCAAACGTATTTGCATCGAGCAGACAGGCAAACCGGGATGCAAGAAGCCTCGCCGATCAGACCCCACCCGCCTGGAGTTTTTTTCGTACGCCGCTGCATCCCACAACGGCAACTGATATTAGAGCCGGCAAAAAACCGGTATCCTGAAATGACAATTATCGAAAAGATGGTGATCTGTTGACCAAGCTGAATAACGCGGAGACCAAGAATAATCCCACCATTGGCCCGGCGGCGCTCAATCGTCTCGTCCAGGAAGTGCTGGAGGATCATCAGGCTGAAGATATCGTTGTTATCGATCTCCTTGGCAAATCAACGATCGGCGATCACATGGTGATTGCGACTGGGCGGTCATCACGCCAGGTCACCGCGCTCGCCGAGACTTTGGTACAGGCCCTCAAGGCAAATGGACTGGTCGGAATCAAACTTGAGGGAGCCCGACAGGGCGACTGGGTCTTGATCGATGCGGGAGACGTCATCATTCATTTGTTCCGGCCTGAAAATCGGGGGTTCTACAATCTCGAAAAAATGTGGGAAGCGGATTTTTCGGATCACGATCAGACAACAGATCCGTCCCACGGACCCTGGTAGGAACGCGCCGGTTTCCGTATGCACATTTCCGTGGTCGCCGTTGGGCGTCTGAAATCCGGTCCCGAAACAGCCCTTGCCCAGCAATTTCTGGTGCGTCTCACCTGGCCAGTTACCATTCGGGAAGTCGAGGAAAAGAAGAAGCTCCCGCCTGCCGCCTTGCGCAAACGTGAGGGCGAGCTTTTGTTGGCCGCCTGTCCTAAATTCGCCCCCCTGATCGCGCTCGACGAACAGGGAACCGGCCTTTCCAGCCGTGATTTCGCCGAGCGGCTTGGGCGCTGGCGCGACGAAGGCGAGGCCGAGATCGCCTTCATCATTGGCGGGGCGGGCGGGCTCGATAAGGCGATTCTCGAGAGGGCATCGCTGGTTTTGTCGCTCGGACCGATGACCTGGCCGCATCAATTGGCGCGCGGCCTGCTGTTGGAACAGCTATACCGGGGACAACAAATACTGGCCGGGCACCCCTATCATCGGGATTAAGAAGACCCTATGTCGCGATTGAACCGGCATTTGGTCATCATTTGTTGAAACCGGGGCGTAAGCGGTGAAATTAACAATATTTGAACTATATTTTTGGCTATAAGATAGAAAAAATCGCGGCGGCTGCTTTAACGTCGCAAAACCAGATTAGGTAGTGGAATTCATGGCTGCTCATACGTCCCGAAAGCCTGTTGTTTTGTGCGTACTTGATGGCTGGGGCTGGAGCGACGACAGTACGGACAACGCAATCATGCAGGCCAACACGCCTGTTTTCGACCGTCTCTTGCAGCAATGCCCGAACAGCCTGCTAAAGACTTGTGGCACCGATGTGGGACTCCCAGCGGGCCAGATGGGAAATTCCGAGGTTGGCCATCTCAATCTGGGGGCGGGGCGCGTTGTCAATCAGGATATCCAGCGGATCGATGCCGCGATTGAGGATGGCACCCTCGCCACAAATCCCGTGCTCACCGGCTTTATTGACCGGCTAAAGGCCAGCGGCGGCGCCTGTCATCTTTTGGGGTTAGTGTCGCCTGGCGGAGTCCATTCCCATCAGGACCAAATCATCGCTCTGGCCAAATTAGTTGATCGCGCCGGTGTTCCGGTCGCGATTCACGCGTTCCTCGACGGGCGCGACACGCCGCCACGCAGCGCCGACCAGTTTATGGCGGATTTCGTCGAGGGCCTGAAGGACTGCGCATCGGCCAGAATAGCCACCGTAACCGGGCGCTACTATGCGATGGACCGGGACAATAGATGGGACCGGGTCTCGCAGGCCTACCACGCGCTTGTTGCCGCGGAAGGCAAGCAAGCCAGCGATCCCCGCGCCGCGATTGCCACGAGCTACGCAGAGGACTTCGGAGACGAATTCGTGCTGCCCTCGATCATCGGACCCTATGCCGGCATGCGGGATGGCGACGGCGTGCTCATGGGGAACTTCCGGGCCGACCGGGCCCGTGAAATTCTGACTGCCCTGCTGGATGGACAATTCATTGGGTTTGAGCGGTCACCGACCGTCAAATTCGCGGCCGCCGCCGGGTTGGTGGAATATTCAGTGGCCCTGAACCCCTTGATGACGACGCTGTTTCCACCCATTTCCCTGGACGCCATCATGGGCGAGGTTGTTTCGAAGGCCAACCTCCGGCAATTTCGCCTTGCCGAAACGGAGAAATACGCCCATGTGACGTTTTTCTTTAATGGCGGGGTTGAAACGCCGTTTCCCGGCGAAGAACGCGTGCTGGTTCCATCGCCAAAAGTGGCCACCTATGATTTAAAGCCGGAAATGTCGGCGGCCGAGGTAACCGACAAGCTTGTCCAGGCGATAGAGTCGGCGAACTATGATTTTATTTTTGTCAATTACGCCAATCCCGACATGGTCGGCCATACGGGGATCTTGAGCGCGGCTATTAAGGCAATTGAAACAATCGATCATTGTCTCGGCAGGCTGGAACAGGCGATTCTCGCCGCGGGCGGAACGCTGTTGATCACCGCTGATCATGGCAACGCCGAAACCATGACCGATCCCGAAACCGGCGCGCCGTTCACGTCCCATACGCTTAACGTCGTGCCGGCGATCCTCGTCAACGCCCCCGAAAACGTTCGAACAATCGAAAATGGGCGGCTCGCCGATGTCGCTCCGACCTTATTGGAGCTGATGGGACTCCCGGTCCCGCCTCAAATGACAGGGCATTCGCTCCTTTCCACCACTGGCAATCCGAAAGGCCGCAGCGAGCATGAATCGCTTGCAGAAAACGTTTAAATATTTTTTGGGTTGCGCCGCCGGTTGTACGTCGGTCCTGATCGTTCAGGTTTTCCCGGCGATTGGCGAAACACCGCCGCGGGCGAACCTGGAAACCGTGGAGAAATCGCTGAAAGACGCGCGTGAGCGGGAACAAGAACTGAGCCGCAAGGCTGCCAAAGCAGAAACCGAAATTGCTGAGTTGCGTCGCCGCTCCATCGCCATCGCCGCCCGCATACAGGAACACGAATCCATTTTGTTAACGCTCGAAGAGAAGCAGGCTACGCTTGAGCGCCGGAAACAGAGCACTACCACTTCCCTGACTGCAAGGCGTCACCAGCTCGCGGCAATGCTGGCGGCCTTGCAAAGAATTTCAATGCATCCACCCGTTGCGCTAATAGCCCTGCCGGTGGAACCGGTCGATACCATCCGAAGCGCCCTTTTGCTGCGCAGTACTGTCCCATCTGTTATGTCCTTGGGCCGTGCGCTACGGGAAGATTTGGACGCGCTGGCAGACCTCACGCACGCGGTCATCGCGGCGCGGAATAAGATTGTTGAAGAGGACGCGGCGCTAACACTGCAGCAGATGGCTTTGACTGAACTGGAGACGCAAAAAAAGACTCTGGCCAAGGAAACCCGCCACGCCCACTTTGAGGCCCAGGCAAGGGCCGCCCGATTGGGTAAGGAAGCGCGCAACCTGAGAGAGCTTGTTGCCCGGCTGGCTGCAAAAAGGACGCGATCCAGCCCTGTAGCCCGGTTGTTACCCGCCCCCCCGGTCGCGAAACGCCCTAAAGGCGCGGCGGCGGTCGCAAAATTGCCGCCGGAACGCATTCTTGACATCCCTGCACTTGCATCTGACGGCTTGCCGGTACGCGGCCGTATCGATCGTCGATTTGGCCACCGGCTGGTAAATGGGGGAAATACCCGGGGCGTATCGATAAAAACCCGCCCAGGAAGCATGGTTATCGCACCCCGTGACGGATTAATTGTATTTGCGGGCCCTTTTAGAGGTCTTGGTCAACTTTTGATTATAGAATATGAGGCCAAATATCATTTGCTTCTCGCTGGCTTGGGGCGTATCGACAAACAAGTCGGTGAGAACGTATTAGCTGGTGAGCCGGTCGGCATAATGAATGCATCGCAAAACGCGGGACCTGCCCTATATTTGGAGCTGCGCCGGAATGGGCAGCCAATTAACCCCCTGCCATGGCTTGCGGCAGGACGAACCGAGGTGAATGGATAATGTCGAGACGTCTTTTTGCGGTTTTAGCCGCCATCGTCCTGTTTGCAATCCCAGCGACCGGCCACGCACAATCAAACTCGTCCGAAACTTACCGGCAACTTGACCTGTTTGGCGATGTTTTTGAGCGTGTCCGCGCGGATTATGTCAAGGAAGTCGGTGATGAAAAGCTGATCGAAGCCGCCATTAACGGCATGCTGACGTCTCTCGATCCCCATTCAAGCTACATGAGCCCCAAAAGTTTCAAGGACATGCAAGTTCAGACGCGGGGCGAATTTGGCGGTCTTGGCATCGAGGTCACCATGGAGAACGGCTACGTCAAAGTCGTCTCACCCATCGACGACACACCGGCCTTCCGCGCCGGACTGAAGCCGGGCGACTACATCACGCACCTTGATAATCAGCCTGTTCAAGGGCTTACGCTGGCCGAAGCCGTTGAAAAAATGCGCGGCAAGGTCAATGCCGACATCAAGATTAGCATTCGCCGGGAAGGGCGCGAACCGTTTGACGTTACGCTCACGCGCGCGGTTATCAAGATCCAGTCGGTACGCTGGCGCACCGAAGGCAAGGTAGGCTATGTGCGGATTACTTCCTTCAGCGAACAGTCTGATGATGGCGTGGACCGCGCCATGAAGAAAATCAAGGAAAAACTTGGCAATGAACTAAAAGGGGTCGTGCTGGATTTAAGAAATAATCCGGGTGGTTTGCTGGATCAGGCAATCAAAATTTCCGACCAGTTTCTGAATCGGGGCGAAATTGTCTCCACCCGTTCCCGCCGCGGGGGCGATGCGCAGCGGTTCAATTCCAAGAAAGGCGATCTTGCCGACAAATTGCCCATTGTTGTGCTGATTAATGGCGGATCCGCCTCGGCTTCCGAAATTGTCGCGGGCGCCTTGCAGGATCATCGTCGGGCTATTGTGCTGGGACCCCGGTCCTTTGGCAAAGGGTCTGTACAGACGATTATTCCCTTGTCAGGCCACGGCGCGATCCGGCTTACTACGGCGCATTATTACACCCCGTCAGGCCGGTCAATCCAGGCCAAGGGTATCGATCCGGACATAGAGGTCAAACAGGCTAAACTGGAGAACTTGGAGTCAGGATCAGGCCGGCGCGAAGCGGATCTGAGAGGCGCCTTGAAAAACCCGAACGAAATAAAGAAAGATCAGGACAAGAAGCCTAACACCCAGGAAACACCCAAGGATGGGAAGAAACCCGCTGCGGACTCAAAGACGGAAAAACCGTTCGATTATCAGCTCGAACGGGCATTGGCGTTGATCCGCGGAATTTCACTTTTTAACGTGCGCGTCAGCAACTGACGTCACGTGCTGACTTCCAACGGTAACCGGCGTGAGGGGCGACGACAATCGTAAATCCCGCCGCGGTTCGGCATGGCTGCCGGCGACCGTGCTTGTTCTGTTGCTCTCGCTGGTTGGCGGGTCCGTATATTGGCTAACACTGTCCGAAAAGGGAGAGCACGGGGATCAGGCGGATGCAAAACAGATTGCGCCTAAGAAGGCAGGTGCAGACAACGAACCAACCAAATTAGCAGAAACCAAACCCAAGGATGTAGCGCCCGCCCAGATCGGCGCATTGCCTGATTCGCCCCGGCAAACAGATAAAGAGGCACACAAAGGGGCACCCGACTTGCCCAAAATAGTGGCAACGCAGCAGACGGCGCCCCAAACAGCAGCGCCGGCCGAAAGGCTCGCCGACCCCGAGGGGGCCAAGACTGAGTTACCAACTGCTGAGCGATCCACAAACCCGGTGCCTCTGACAGTGCCGGCGGCGGCGCCAGTATCCACGCCACAGATTCCCCTTCCCCCTGCGGCGCCCGCCAGTCGAGAACGCGATACCGCAAATACGCCGCCAGTGCGCCTTAGCTTACCGAATTTGCCGCCCCCACCACCCAGCGCACCCTTACCGCGGGCACCGGACCCTGTTTTGGTCGAAAATTCCCTGAAGGGTCCTTTGCCGGTTGTGGGCCGCGATGGCAGAGAAGCATGGCGGGTCTATGCCCGGCCCTTCGATCCGCTGGATAAACGACCGCGTATCAGCGTCGTACTCTATGGTCTTGGCACCAGCGGAGCGGCAACACGAACCGCCATCCAGGGCATGCCGGGCGCCATAACGCTCGCCTTCTCACCTTACGCGGACGGTCTGGGAAACTGGATTGCCGATGCGCGCGCAGCGGGCCATGAAATTTTGCTGATGGTGCCGATGGAGCCGAGAAACTATCCTGATTATGATCCCGGACCACAAGCGCTGCTAACGTCCCTTACAGAGCCGGAAAACACCGAACGTCTGGAATGGATGCTGGGACGCGGTGTCGGCTATGTTGGCGTTACCGATTTCATGGGATCGCGTTTCACCAATTCCACCCCGCACATGCGCGCGTTATTTCGCGATCTTAAAAAGCGTGGCCTGATGTTTCTCGAAAGTAGCATCGCCGCCCGGGCGATTTCTGGTGACTTAGCTGCGGCCAGCAAGGTGCCCTTTGCGTCGAACTCCCTCTATATCGACAGCCAGGCATCAAGGCCCGCGATCGATGGACAACTAGCGGAGGCTGAGCGGCTTGCCAAGCAGCTTGGCGCCGTCGTCGTCATGGGATTTCCCTATCCCGTAACGCTGGAACGGATCGCCAAGTGGGCGGCAACGGTCGAAAAGCGCGGCATCGCCTTAGCACCGGTCTCGGCGATCGCCAAACGACGCAACTGAACGTGACAGAGGACCAGTTTTCCGGTGACGACTACAGACCTTGCGTGGCAATGGCGCTGTTCAATGGTTCCGGCCAGGTGCTGGTCGCTGAGCGCAACGATGTTGATGAAACAGCCTGGCAGCTCCCGCAGGGCGGCATCGACGACGGCGAAGATGCGCTGTCCGCCGCCCGCCGCGAACTGCTGGAAGAAATTGGGACAGCAGCCGTCACATTGCGGGCCGAAGCAACGCGCTGGATCACCTATGACTTGCCGGGAAGCATTGCAAAACGCCGGTGGGTCGGCCGTTATCGCGGACAACGCGTCAAGCTTGTGGCGTTTCTATTCACCGGCCGGGACGCGGATATCAACATCGACACGGCGAAGCCTGAGTTCAGGGCATGGAAATGGGTTGAGCTCGAGGCACTGCCCCATCTGATCGTCCCCTTCAAAAAAGCGCTGTACGACGCAGCCGTTGAGGAATTCACGCCGCTTCGCGACCAACTACGTCAGAGATCTTAAGTTTTGCACCCAAATTCACAAAGAGCGAACGCAGCCTACAGCCCCCTATAGGGCCTCTGCATCGGTTTCGCCGGTTCGAATTCGGATAACCTGGCCGATATCCAGGACAAATATCTTTCCGTCACCGATTTTGCCGGTGTTCGCAAGCTCACGGATAGAACCTATCGCCTGCTCGGCGATGTCATCCGCGACCGCTACCTCGATCTTGATTTTTGGCACGAAATGAATCTCATATTCCGCGCCACGGTAAATTTCCGTATGACCGCCCTGACGGCCAAATCCTTTTACCTCGCTCACCGTCATGCCGGTAACGCCTAGTGATGACAGACCTTCGCGCACTTCATCCAATTTGGACGGTTTGATGACGGCTATAATCAGCTTCATCGTCGTCTCTCCCCGCGCCCGGAGGCGCTGTTAGAAATTATATCCCCGTTCACCATGAATTGTGACATCGAGCCCTTCGGTTTCATCATCGTCGCTGACCCGCAACGGCGTTATCGCGCGGACGATCCAGATAATAATAACGCTACCGACCACAGCCCAGGCCGCCACGGCTACAGAACCAAGCGCCTGTACGCCGAGCTGGCTACCGGCGGTCATTCCCTTTGCCAGCCCCAGCCCGCCGAAGGACGGCAAGGCCAGAACGGAAACCAGCAAGGTGCCGGTCAGGCCGCCAATGCCGTGGACGGCAAAGACATCCAGGGAATCGTCTATTTTAAAACGCTGCTTGATCAGATGAACCATCAGATAGCAGATAATGCCGGCCACAACACCAATGATCAGCGCGCCGACCGGTCCGACGAACCCCGATGCAGGCGTAATTGTCGCCAGACCTGCAATGGTGCCGGTAACGAAGCCGACAAGGCTGGGTTTTCCGTGCTGCTTCCATTCGATGATCATCCAGGTAAGCGAAGCGGTGGCTGCCGATATATGGGTAACGGCAATGGCCATGCCGGCCCCGCCATTGGCGGCCAGCGCGCTGCCACCGTTAAACCCGAACCAGCCGACCCACAGCATGGACGCACCGATCATCACCATGCCGGGATTATGCGGCGGGACGATCTCACGCGGAAACCCCCGGCGGCCGCCAAGCATGATGGCGATAATCAGGGCCGATACGCCAGCCGTCAGATGAACCACCAACCCGCCCGCGAAATCAAGGATACCGAGCCCGGCAAGCCAGCCGCCACCCCAAACCCAATGGGCCACCGGCACATAAACCACCAGCAACCACAATGAACTGAAGAGGAGCATGCCCATGAAGGTAATACGTTCCGGATAGGCCCCAACGATCAGGGCCGGGGTGATGATCGCAAAGGTCATCTGAAAGATGAAAAAGACGATTTCAGGAATCGTCCCGACCAAACTGCTGGTGCTTACACCCGACAGAAACGATTTACCCAGACCACCGATTACGGCATTTGCCGCGCCACCGTCCGTAAAGGCCAGGCTATAACCCACCGCGAGCCACAGAACCGAGGCGACGCAACAGATCGCGGCACAGTGCATCAACACCGACAACACGTTGCGCGAACGCACCAGACCGCCATAGAACAAGGCGAGACCTGGCATGGTCATGAACAGGACCAGCGCGGTGGCCACGATAATCCACGCCGTATCGCCCGTGTCCAGCTTGGCCGCCTCTTGCGCGAAGGCCTCACTTGGGGCCACCAGCACGAATAGTGCCGACAAAAGCTTCAAATAAAATTTCTGCCAACCCATCGCCATAACCGACCTCATAAATTTCTTTTAATCGCCTTACGGTGATTTCTCAGAGCCGCATGATGCGCGAATCAAGGGCGGGAGTAAATCAATCGCGCGGTTTTCGCCCGATCACTTGCAGCACCGGGAAAGTAAAATTACGGAAGATTTCCCCTAAAAATAGAACGATGACACCACATGCGTGTCATTAAGCGTTTATTATTCCCGCGCGCGCACTCTTAAGAGTACAGCAGGGCAGTATTCCCCGCATTAGATGAATTCTTTGGTAAATCGGGATCCTCGATCAATTATACGGGCCAAGAGGTAGAGACAGACAGGATGCAGGTACAGCGGATCCTCGACAAAAAGGGCTCTCGGATTATTACCCTTTCCTGTCATCTACCCGTTCTGACCATCGCCAAGGTCATGGCGACAGAGCGTATTGGCACCGTGATGATGGTGGACGATTCCGGTAAGCTGATAGGGATCCTCTCCGAACGGGACATCATTCGCGTTATCTCCCAGGAGGGCGCCAATATTGTTGCCTTGCCGGCCAGTGAACTCATGACCAAATCACTGATCACCTGCTCACCCGGCACCGGCCTGGAAGACGTGCTTACCCTGATGAGCAAACACTCAATTCGTCATTTGCCGGTGATCGACGGCAATGACCTCGTCGGTCTGATCAGCGTCCGCGATGTGCTTGATATACAGCGCGAGATGTTGATCGCGGACGCGGCAATACGTGAGCAGGCGGCGGCCGCGATGCAGCAGTCATTTGAAAAAGCGGAGCTAGCCAATCGCGCGAAAACCGAATTTCTCGCCAATATGAGCCACGAATTGAAGACGCCTCTCAATGCAATCGTCGGATTTTCGGAATCCCTGCAATCGGGAGCATTCGGACCGCTGGGATCGCCGCAGATAAAAGATTACATCACGGACATCAACGTTAGTGGCCGGCATTTGCTGGAAATTATCAACGATATCCTCGATTTATCGCGCATGGAGACGGGTGATCGGCGTCCTGCCGACAGCGTCGTTAAACTCGACCGAATTTTTGAATCCTGCCTGCGGCTTGTGTCAAAACGCGCGAACGATGGGGGAATAAAGCTCGGCGAACGGCCCGAACTTGATGTGACTGAAATCCTGGCCGATAAACGCATGGTCAAGCAGATGCTGATCAATCTTCTCAGCAACGCGATCAAGTTCACACCCAGGGACGGGACGGTAAATTTTGGCGCGACGCGAAACGATAACGGCGATCTTTCCATGTGGGTAACGGACACCGGAATCGGGATCGCCGCCGACCAGATAGAACGCGTCACCGAACCTTTCGGCCAGCTGGACGGTTCCCTGGCGCGAAAGGCCGGGGGTACCGGACTCGGGCTCGCCCTGGTCTCCGCCATGATGCAGATGCATGGCGGAACGCTTGAAATCGAAAGCGTTCTCGGCAGCGGCACAATTGCTGCCCTGCGCTTTCCGGCTCATCGTGTTATGGGCGCCGCGACCATTCAGGGCGAACTTGATTCCCGCCGGTCCGCCTGACGCAGGGCTTTCGGTTAGATAATGCTCTAGTTCCGCGTGCTTGAATCGATGGCGGCAAGCAGTGCTTCAGCGATCGCCATTTCGGACGCCGCGGCGTCCCGCGCGGCATCGCTGTTTACGTCGGCCAACGCTTCCCGTGCTGCCTTCAACCGCTGGTCGGCGGCGGCGCGATCCGCCCCATCCAGCGCAATGGCTTCATCGGCGAGGACGGTGCAACGCTCAGGCGTCACCTCCGCAAACCCGCCTGAAACGAATATCCGGCGGTCAATTACGGACGTGCTGCTCTCATATACGTCGATAATTCCGGTCCGAATACCGGAAATAAAGGCGGCATGCCCTGGCATGGCAGCGAAATCACCTTCCGCCCCGGGCACCACCACCATGCTGACCGGTGTGGACAACAGCAGTCTTTCGGGAGCCACAAGCTCAAATTCTACGGTATCGGCCATGCATCAAATCCCGGTGAGCGGAGTAAGCCAGCTAACTGATCAAGCCGCTTCCGCCGCCATCCTCTTGCCCTTTTCGATCACGTCGTCAATGGTACCAACCATGTAGAAAGCCGCTTCGGGAAGATCGTCATAGTCTCCGGCGACAAGTCCCTTGAAGCCCTTGATCGTGTCTTCAAGGGTGACCAGTACGCCGGGGAATCCCGTGAATACCTCCGCGACGTGAAACGGTTGGGACAGGAACCGCTGGATTTTGCGGGCCCGGGCGACAACCAGCTTGTCGTCTTCCGACAGTTCGTCCATGCCGAGAATAGCAATAATGTCCTGCAGGCTTTTGTATTTTTGCAGCACTTCCTGGACGCTACGGGCAACCTCGTAATGTTCGTCGCCAAGGACGCGCGGATCAAGAATACGCGACGTGGAATCAAGCGGATCCACCGCCGGGTAAATACCGAGCTCGGCGATCTGACGCGACAGAACGGTGGTCGCGTCCAAATGCGCGAACGATGTTGCCGGCGCCGGATCGGTCAAATCGTCGGCCGGCACATAAATCGCCTGTACCGACGTGATCGATCCCTTGTTGGTTGTCGTGATGCGTTCCTGCAGCGTCCCCATGTCAGTGGCCAGGGTCGGCTGATACCCCACCGCGGACGGAATGCGGCCCAGCAGGGCGGACACTTCCGACCCAGCCTGGGTGAAGCGGAAAATGTTATCCACGAACAGCAGCACATCCTGACCTTCCACGTCCCGGAAATACTCCGCCAGCGTCAGGCCGGTCAGACCGACACGGGCGCGGGCGCCAGGCGGTTCGTTCATCTGGCCGTAAACCAAAGCCGCTTTCGATTCACCTTCGAGATTGATAACGCCGGACTCGATCATCTCATGATAGAGATCGTTGCCTTCACGGGTCCGCTCACCGACACCGGCGAACACGGAATAACCGCCATGGGCTTTCGCGATATTGTTGATAAGCTCCATGATCAGCACGGTCTTGCCAACCCCGGCACCGCCAAACAACCCAACCTTGCCGCCCCGGGAGTAAGGCGCAAGCAGATCGACCACCTTGATACCGGTCACCAGCACTTCGGTTTCGGTCGATTGATCGACAAATGGCGGGGCGGAACGATGGATGGGCAGCTTCTGCGCCGTAACAATGGGCCCGCGCTCATCCACCGGATCACCGATCACGTTCATGATCCGGCCAAGCGTTTCCGGTCCAACGGGAACCATGATCGGGTTGCCCGTATCTGTCACCCTCTGACCCCTTGTGAGGCCTTCGGTCGCGTCCATGGCGATGGTCCGCACGGTCGATTCACCGAGATGCTGGGCAACCTCAAGCACCAGCAAGCCGTCATCCCGCTCACAATGAAGCGCGTTCAGAATTTCAGGCAATTGATCTTCGAACTGCACATCAACGACCGCTCCCATGATCTGGGTTATTTTGCCGACATTTTTGGTTGCTTCAGCCATGATTCGTCCTCGCTTCTTCCAGTCGGGCCCCTACAGGGCCTCGGCGCCGGAGATAATCTCTATCAGTTCCCTGGTGATGAACGCCTGACGCGTCCGGTTATAGGTCAACGTCAACCCATCGATCATATCGCCCGCGTTACGGGTCGCATTATCCATCGCCGACATCCGCGCGCCATGTTCGGACGCCGCGTTTTCCAGCAGGGAATGAAATATCTGCACCGCGAGATTGCGCGGCAACAGAAATTCAAGAATTTCCTGCTCGTCCGGTTCGAACTCATACACACCGCGCTGGCTCTCCGCCGCAGCCGCATCGCGATTTTCCTCGGCATCGGGATCGGACTCCACAGCAAAGGGAATGAGCTGTTGGGTGGTAACTACCTGATTGATGACCGAACGGAAATGGTTGTAAATCACCGTGCAAACATCGAACTCGCCGGCGCTAAACATCTCCAACACGCGGTTTGAGATCTGTTCGGCATCGGAAAAACTAAGTGACTTTCGGCCGATATCTTCAATATTACCGACGATCAGGCTGGCAAACTCGCGGCGCAGAATGGCCCGTCCCTTGCGGCCGACACACAGCAATTTGACAGTTTTACCGTCGGCCTGAAGACGCCTGATCACGGCGCGCGCTTCTCTCACGATGGAGGTATTGAACCCACCGCACAGGCCGCGATCCGACGTCATCACGACGAGCAGGTGGGTATCGTCTTTTCCGGTGCCAGCGAGAAGGGCCGGGCCACCCGCACCGGCGGGAATTCCCGCCGCGAGCGACTTGAGCATCCGTTCCATCCGGTCGGAATAGGGACGCGCCGCTTCGGCCTGTTCCTGCGCGCGACGCAGCTTCGCCGCCGCCACCATTTTCATGGCAGCGGTGATTTTTTGCGTCGATTTGACGCTTTTGATGCGGCTCCTCAGGTCCTTGAGGCTAAGCATCGCGTGTCCAGACCCTTTCCATTATTGTACGGTCCGCCATTACTAAATCAGTGTTCAACCGGCAACGAAATTCTTGGAATAATTTTCCAGCGCCGCCTTCAATTTGGCTTCGGTTTCGTCCGACAGAGCCTGGGTCGTGCGAATGTCACTGAGAATATCCGCGTGGTTCGCGCGAATATCGTCCAGCAACCCGGATTCGAACCGTGTAATGGCGTCAACCGGCAGCGGGTCGAGAAAGCCGCGCACACCGGCAAAGATTGAGACCACCTGTTCTTCGACCGGCATTGGCGAGAACTGCGCCTGTTTCAGCAATTCGGTCAATCGGGCGCCGCGGTTCAGCAAACGCTGGGTCCCGGCATCGAGATCCGAGGCGAACTGGGCAAAGGCCGCCATCTCGCGATACTGCGCCAGTTCCAGCTTGATCGAACCGGCGACCTGCTTCATCGCCTTGATCTGGGCGGCGGAACCGACGCGGCTAACCGACAGACCGACATTCACCGCCGGGCGGATACCGGAATAGAACAGATCGGTTTCGAGGAAAATTTGCCCATCGGTGATCGAAATCACGTTGGTGGGAATGTAGGCCGACACGTCACCGGCCTGGGTCTCGATGATCGGCAGGGCGGTCAGCGACCCGCCGCCATGAGCGTCGCCCATTTTCGCGGCCCGCTCCAGCAGCCGGGAATGCAGATAGAACACGTCACCCGGATAGGCTTCGCGGCCCGGCGGGCGGCGCAGCAACAGCGACATCTGCCGGTAGGCGACCGCCTGTTTCGACAAATCGTCATAAATGATCAGGGCGTGTTTGCCGTTATCACGGAACCATTCGCCCATGGCGCAACCAGCATAGGGCGCCAGATACTGCATCGGCGCCGGTTCGGAGGCGGTCGCGGCTACGACGATCGTATACTCCATGGCGCCATAGTCTTCGAGAGTCTTGACGATCTGGGCGACGGTAGAGCGCTTCTGCCCGATGGCCACGTAGACGCAGAAAAGTTTCTTGCTCTCATCATCGCCGGCATGAGCGGCTTTCTGGTTCAAGATAGCATCGATGGCGACGGCGGTTTTGCCGGTCTGCCGGTCACCGATGATCAGTTCGCGCTGCCCGCGGCCGACCGGGATGAGACTGTCGATCGCCTTGAGGCCGGTCTGCATCGGCTCGCTGACCGATTTCCGGGGAATGATTCCCGGCGCCTTCACGTCGACCCGGCTGCGCTGGGTGCTGTCGATCGGGCCCTTCCCGTCAATCGCATTGCCAAGGCCGTCAAGCACGCGGCCCAGCAAGCCGGGGCCGACGGGAACGTCGACGATGGTGCCGGTCCGCTTGACCGTATCGCCTTCTTTGATGGTGCGGTCTTCGCCGAAGATCACGACACCGACATTGTCGGTCTCGAGATTCAGCGCCATGCCGACGATACCGCCGGGAAATTCGACGAGTTCACCCGATTGGACGCTATCCAGCCCGTAAATACGGGCGATACCGTCACCAACGGACAGAACCCGGCCAACTTCGGCGACTTCCGCCTCATTGCCGAAATTCGCGATCTGCTCTTTAAGAATGGCAGAAATTTCTGCAGCGTGGATATCCATCACGCGGCCCCTTTCATGGCGAGTTGTAGCCTTTGTAGTTTCGTTCGCAGGGACGAATCGACCATGCGCGATCCAACGCGCACGACCATGCCCCCGATCAAATTGGGGTCAACGTCGGTTTCAATGGAAACATTCGACCCGATTGCCTGTTTAAGCGCCTGTTCCACGGCCGTCCGCTGCGCCGCGCTCAGGGGCGTCGCCGACGTAATTTCGGCGGTTACTTCGCCGCGATATTTCGCGACAAGACCGCGGTAAGCGCCAATCATGCCCTCAAGGGCAAACAAACGCCTGTTGCCCGCTACGACTCCGACGAAATTGCACACCAATTCGGACAGGCCGGCGCTGGTCAGCACCGCCGCCATCGCGTCGTTTTGCTGCGCACGCGAAAACACCGGACTATGGATAAGACGCCGGAGATCAGCCGATTCGCTGATCATGGCCTGAAGCTGCTGCAGATCACTGGCGACCGCATCGATCGCATTACGATCAACCGCAAGATCAAACAACGCGGTGGCATAACGCCCCGCTACACCGGACACTTCTGTTTGCTCGGACGCCACTGGTTCAGCCTTTGAAACCCCTTCGGAGGATCACGTGTAATCTATTGATTTTTAGGATGAAATTCGAGCCCCCGCCCGAAACAGGATTGCCCCTGTCACCCCTAGCCCCGAAAGGGCGCCGTTAGCTAACATACTCGGTGACGGCGTGCAACCCGACACAGTTAATTGTGCACGGCAATTTTTGCGGGGTAGCCCTGATCCGCACCCGGTCAGAAGATGGAAATCGCGGATTCTGTTGTGAAAATTTCAAGGGCTCTTGTGCCGGCGAGGGAATTGCCGCTTTCATCGAGTCCCGGCGAATAGACGCAAATGGACAAGATTCCCGGGATCACCGCCGCGATGCCGCCGCCGACGCCGCTTTTTCCCGGTATGCCGACACGGCAGGCAAAATCGCCGACCGAATCATAAAGCCCGCAGGTCAGCATCAGCGCGTTGACCTGCTTGGTGTGCTCGGGCTTGGTCACCGCTGCCCCGGTCCTTGGCGATATACCACCATTGGCAAGATGAACGAACGCACGGGAGATCTCACGGCATGACATGGCGAGCGCGCAATGGTGAAAATAAATATCCAGCACTTCATCCACATCGTGGCGAAGGTTGCCGAACCCTTTCAGGAAATTGGCCAGTGCCCGATTTCGATAGCCCCAGGCCGCTTCCGAGGCGGCGACCTCCTGGTCGAAGCCGATATCGTCGCAACCCGCGGCCTCACGGACAAAATCCAGCATGGCCACCTTGGGATCCGCGCAAACATCCATCAGGCGGTCGACGACAACCAGCGCGCCGGCATTGATGAACGGATTGCGCGGAACGCCGTTTTCATATTCAAGCTGCACTAGGGAATTAAAGGGGTTGCCCGACGGCTCGCGGCCCAGACGGTCCCACAACGGCGCCCCGATCGCCCGTAGCGCCATGTTCAGCGCGAAAACCTTGGAAATACTTTGAACCGAAAATCGGCGATCCGCCTCGCCGACGACATATTCGTCGCCGCTGACACAGATCACCGCCATACCAAAGCAATCGCGCGGGGCGGCGGCGAGAGCCGGAATGTAATCGGCGATCTTGCCTCTCGCGAAAGACGGTCTTACGTCGATGGCGATGTGATCCAGGATTTTCTGGTAATCGGCGGTCATAAATCTATCTCAGGGTTAGGCAGGCGATCGAATACGCGCGCCAGACCTTCGCCATAACGCTTTCGCAGCGCGCTAAAATATTCATCGTCGCCGGCGATTTCCATGTGTTTATGCGCCCGAAAACTATCGCGGCGATAGATGACCAGATCTAGGGGCGGCGCCACCGAAAGATTGCTTCGCATGGTCGAATCGAAACTGACCAGGGCCGCCTTGGCGGCACGATCCAACGGCATCGCATAATCCACCACACGGTCGAGGATGGGTTTGCCGTACTTCGTTTCACCGATCTGCACGAACGGCGTATCGGGCGTCGCTTCGATGAAGTTACCGGCGGGATAAACCTGAAACAGGCGCACAGGCCGCCCGGCTATCTGGCCCCCGACAATAAAGCTCGCCGAGGGATCGGCCTTGGTCTCCCGGACGTGGGGGCCATCGAACGCCAACACCTCGCGCAGCGCGTTGCCGACGATACGCGCGGCGTTGAACATGGTCGGCGCCCGATAGAGACTGTTCTCCTCGGTCCCCTGTTCCAGCCGTTCACTCACCAGGCTGACGACGCTCTGAGTGGTGGCCAGGTTACCGGCCCCCATGAGCGTTATAAACCGGTCGCCGGGCAGTTCGAAAATTGTCAGCTTGCGAAAAGTCGATACATAGTCGACCCCGGCATTGGTGCGGGTATCGGCGGCCAGAACCAGGCCGTCGCGCAGTAATATCCCGACGCAATAAGTCATGATGGCTCCGAGAAAATAATTACAGGTCTTCGGGAAAATCCGAGAAACTAGAGAACGGCGATTTGTTTACCAACTGTTTAATACTGCGCGTTGCCAAGACGAAGCCTATTGATTGCTGACGCCGACCCAGACCGCGACCTCCATCTGCTCGTCGCCCTGGCCACCCGCCCGGACGCCGCGGATTGGGGCCACGTCGTTATAATCCAACCCGACGGCAACGCCGATATGGCGATCGGAGCCGCAAACCCGATTGGCGACGTCGAAACTAACCCACCCAAGATTTTCAACCCAGGCGGCGGCCCAGGCATGACCCGCCGTATAAGGAATCGTCTGCTCACCATCAAACAGGTAACCACCGACATAACGGGCCGGCACGCCGAGCGACCGGCAACAGGCAATAAACAGATGCGCGTGGTCCTGGCAGACGCCAACACCCTGCTCCAACGCGTCGGCAGCGGTCGATTGGGCGTGAGACGCCTCGGTTTCGAACGCCACGTGTTCGCGTATGCCCATCATCAACGCATGGAGACCGGCGACAGAGTCGCCGCCAATGGCCGGGGCAAAACCGCCGGCAAAATCGCGAATAGCATTATTCAAACGGGTCAGCGGCGTCGGCCGGAGGAAAATCTCGACCGGCGGTTCATCATCCTCAGGCGGCAGAATGCCGCCGGTATCGGTGGTATCGACGCGGCCCCTGGCGATGATCACGATTTCCGTCGTCGGGCGGTCTTCGACCAGGGTGTGAGAGGCATTGCCATAAGCGTCTTCCCAACTGGTCAATTGCCCCGGGGCCTGGATGCGCCAGTCAATAACCCACTGGCTCGCATTATTACGCGGCGTCAGGTGAAGATACTGCGCCGTGTGCAGGACTTCGCCGGGGTAGCGATAGGTCGTTTTGTGTTCGATGGCGATCCGCATGGTTTATCCTAGGCCAACATCAGGAAGTCGCGCTGGATTTGCCCACCGAGGTACGTACTGTCCTCGACGAATTCGGTCAGAAACTCATGCAGCCCCGCGCTGATAATGTCGGACATGCTGCCATAGGCAATCCGCGCGTGAAGTTCACCCGCCAGCCGGCGGCACTCGAACGGTCGCCGGCCGCACAGATCATCAAGCGATGACGTTATCTGATTGAGACAGGCATGCAGCGAGCGCGGCAAATCGCGCTGCATGATGAGCAATTCTGCAACCCGGCGCGGTGTGATCACGTTGCTGTAGATCTTGTGATAGGCGCGGAAAGCGCTGACCGATCGCAGCAGCGCGCCCCATTGGTAGTAATCCACCGCACCCCCGACTTCGTCGGCGCTGGGCAATAATATATGATACTTGGAATCAAGCAGGCGCGCGGTATTCCCAGCACGCTCCACATACCAGCCAAGCCGGGTGAATTCGAAGGAATCGTCCTGCAACATGGTGCCGTTGGTAACGCCGCGAAACAGATGAACCCGCTCCTTGACCCAATCGAACA
>JAQBTY010000465.1 GCA_027624735.1 Pseudomonadota bacterium
ATTGGACGCGATCCGGCGACCTGATCATCATGGTCCTGCTCGGCGGCATGGGCGGGCTGATCGGGCCAATATTAGGGGCGATGGTTTTTCTGTTGCTGGAAGAATTCCTGTCGGGCGTGACCGAATATTGGCAATTGATTTTCGGGCCCATTCTGATCCTGGTTGTCCTGTTTGCCCGCGGCGGGCTGCTTGGCTATCTGACACGTAAGGATGACGAGGATGTCTGACGTTCTGCTAGACGTTCGCGGGTTGCGCAAGAGCTTTGGCGGCGTCGTCGCGACCGATAATTTGGACCTCGCGGTCAAATCCGGTGAAATCTTCGCCGTCATTGGCCCCAACGGCGCCGGCAAGACCACCTTGATCGCACAGCTTGCCGGTTCGTTGCGGTCCGATGCCGGGAAAATCATGTTCGACGGGCGCGATATCACGCGCCTGGCGCCGCCCACCCGCGCGGCGCGGGGGCTCGCCCGGACATTCCAAATTACCAGTATCTTTCCCGAGTTCACGGCCCTGGAAAATGTCGCGCTCGCCGTGCAGGCCCATGACGGCCATTCCTTCCGGTTCTGGACAGACGCGCGATCGCAGGCAAGATTGCGCGACCCCGCCCTGGCGGCGCTCGAACGGGTCGGACTGGCGGACCGGGCAAAGGTGACGGCGCGTTATTTGTCCCATGGCGAGCATCGCCAACTCGAAATTGCGATGGCGCTCGCGACGGAACCCAAGATGCTGTTGCTCGATGAACCGATGGCGGGCATGGGGGCCGACGAATCCCACCGCATGGTCGATATCATGCAGTCCCTGAAGGGTAGCCAGACCATCCTACTGATCGAACACGATATGGACGCGGTCTTTGCGCTGGCGGACAGGATAAGTGTGCTGGTCTATGGCCGCGCCCTGGCGACCGGATCGGCCGATGAAATCCGGGCCAATCCAGAGGTCCGCATCGCCTATCTCGGCGAAGACGAAGGCGCTCTCTGATGTTGCGCGTGGCGGCAATCGACACATCCTACGGCGCCAGCCAGGTCCTGTTCGGCATGTCGCTGGATGTCGAAGCCGGCGAAGCCGTGACCCTGATGGGGCGTAACGGCATGGGCAAGACCACCACGATCCGGTCCATCATGGGGCTGGTGCCGACGACCGCCGGTTCGATATATTTCGGAGACAAACCGGTCACCGGCCGGGCGCCGCATCTGATCGCGCGAGCCGGTATCGGGCTTGTCCCCGAAGGCCGTCAGATATTTCCCAATCTGACGGTGCGCGAGAACCTTATCGCGACAGCCCATAATGACGCCCATGTCCCGCAGCCCTGGACACTGGATCGGGTGCTACGGCAGTTTCCGTCGCTGGCGGCCCGAATCGACGGCATGGGGAACGAACTGTCCGGTGGCGAACAGCAGATGCTGGCCATCGGCCGCGCCCTGATGACCAACCCCAAACTTCTTATTCTGGATGAGGCGACGGAAGGACTCGCCCCCCAGATTCGCGCCGAAATCTGGCGGTGCCTCACCGATCTGAAACAACAGGGCCAGTCGATTCTGGTGATCGACAAGAACGTTGCCGCCCTGACCCGTTTCGCGGACCGGCATTTCATTATCGAGAAGGGGCGGGTGGTCTGGACGGGAAGTTCCGGGGCGCTTGTCGCGCAACCCGAAATTCAGCATCGTTATCTCGGCGTGTAACGGAAAAAAGAGGCGCCCTGTCTCCAGGACGCCTCGTCGTTTCAAGCGCGAGAAATCTACTGTAGTAAAAGGCGCCGCAGGTTCGCGTAAAGGTCGGCCGGCAGCACCTCCTTTGCCGATGCCCAGGTTGAGTCATAGACTGTTCTGGTGAAGGCCGCGCCCGCTTTTCCCGTCAAGTCTATCGGCTTTACGCCGGCCTTGAAGATCTTCGCGTTGTCGATGTCGGCAAGCTTGCGCATATGCGGACCGCTCTTCTGCTCGAAGTCGAGACCCGCCGCATCGATCACATCGCGCTCTTTCTTGGAGAGTTTGTTGTATGCGTCGAGGTTGATGAGAGCCATCGTCGACGAGCGCCAGAAACCGGGCCCGACGCGATACTTGATGAATTCCGACCAGCCATAGCTGTATACGCCGCCTTCCGGCCAGGCGAGGCCCTTAACAAGACCGCGCTGCAGCGAGGTATACACATCGCCCGGTGAAATATTGACCGGCCGGGCGCCCATCTTCTTGAGGAACGGGGTGTAGATGGACGTCGTCCGCATCGTGTACCCTTTGAGATCGAGCCCGGTTTCTTCGCTAAGGCGCGGCTTGTCCAGCAGATAAACGTGGAACAGGGAGGATTTTTCGAAAGGGTGCGCGAGGATTCTTGCGTTCAACCCCTTTTTCCAGCAATCCTGCAGGATATCCCAGGCGCCGTTGGTGCGAATTTTCGCCTGCGGCGTGGTTGAGAGCGTAATCACCCTAACGCAGGGAACGAGCCCGCCATAATAACTGCCCGGACCGAACATCAGATCCACGATGCCGCGTTTCAGGGCGGCCCCTTGCTTCCGGTTGGGAATAACTTCCGGACCGCCTTTATAATTCAGCGTGACCCCGTTCTTTGCCTTGTTGACCGGGTTATGGAAGAGATCGAAATAAGCCACGACCTGATCATGCGTTCTCGCCAGGCTGGTGGTAGCGTTGAGCGTCGCCGCGCCTGTGCCGCCGATGCAATGAAGGCCGCTGCGGATACCCCCGCGATAGCTGCAAATATCCTAATACGCGGCATTGGATATTTCCTCCTATTTTGCCCGTTTTAATATCAACGTTTTATGGCCCGCTGTACTGACGTTATAGGGCCGCAACGCGGACAACCAAAACATTTTCCCGGTTCGACCACCTGATATGAAGGGATCGGCCGAACCGGCGTTACGATGACATTACGGCGTCAACTTCGCAACGCGATGCGGCTAATTTTAAGCGTAAAACTTTGGGTTGGAGGCTCGGCGTGCGCTGTTTAAAGCGCCGGTGTCTGCGCTTCCAATTTTTACGAAATGAACCAGCGGCAACAAGACCGATCTTGGATCGGTTCCGGATCGGCATCAAACAAATGGTAATTGCTCACCCTGGGTGTTCCGGAAGGATCTGCGGGTGGTGTTTTTCGCTAACTTGGCATC
>JAQBTY010000466.1 GCA_027624735.1 Pseudomonadota bacterium
TGTTTTACTGCGGCGCGAAAAACAAAAACTCGTGGATGATCGGCCTTCGCCGACCATGACGGGTGGGGGAGTGAAATTAAACCGGACACCCGTGGCCACGGGTGTGACGCGCACCCGTGGCCGAAGGTGACAAGATCATAGTGGGAGACAGCAATATGGCCCCGCTTGTCTGCGCGCATGGCTCGGGCTACCTTTCACCGATAGGCAGACAAAAAAAACAGGGAGAATTCGCGTGGCACAGACGGCGCTTGAGGGCATCACGGTTCTTGAATTCGCGTCCTATGTTTCCGGCCCCTATGCGGGAATGATGCTGGCCGATCTGGGCGCCGAGGTGATCAAGATCGAAACGCCCAAGGGCGGCGATCCGTTCCGGGGCTGGGGGGCGGCGGATTATTCGGCGACGTTCGGCTCGGTCAACCGCAACAAGAAAAGCGTAATCCTGGATCTCAAGACCGATGCCGGACGCGAAGCGGCCCAGACCCTTGCCGCCACGGCCGATGTGCTGATCGAAAATTTCCGGGTCGGCACCATGGACCGGCTGGGTCTGGGGTTCGACGCGCTCAGCGCCGCCAATCCGAAACTGATTTACTGCTCGGTCACCGCCTTCGGTCTCACCGGGCCCTACGCATCGCGCCCCGGCTACGACACGGTGGGCCAGGCCATGGGCGGGCTGCTGTCGGTGCTGACCGATCTGGAAGCCCCCAAACCCATGGGCGTGTCGCTCAGCGATCACCTGACCGGCATCATGGCGGCCTATGGCATATTGGGCGCCATCTGCGCCCGCGAGCGGACCGGGCGCGGCCAGCGGGTGGAAACATCGCTGCTGTCGTCGACGCTGGCCTTTCTGGGAGAGAACGCGGCGCGCTATTTCGAAGAAGGCGATGTCCCCAAGCGCAAGACCCGGACCCAGACCGCCGCCGTGTTCGCCTTCGTCGCCGGTGACGAAAAGCCGTTCGTGATCCACCTGTCGTCGCCACCGAAATTCTGGCAGGGCCTGTGCCGGGTGGTCGGGCGCGAGGCATGGATCGACGATCCCCGGTTCATGACAAAAGCGGACCGGCGCAAGAATTACGACGCACTGGAAACCATGCTGGGGGAAATTTTCAAGACCCAACCGCGCCAATACTGGCTCGATTCGCTGCTCGCGGCCGATGTCCCGTCGGCGCCGATCTATGCGCTGGACGAAGCCCTGGCCGATCCGCAGGTGCAGCATCTCGGCATGATCAAGGAAGTGCCCCATCCCAAGGTGGGGTCGGTCAAGCTGATCGGTGGCGGGGTGTTTCTGTCCGATACCCCGACCGACATAAAAACCCCGGCGCCGCTGCATGGCCAACATACCGATGAAATCCTCGCCCGTATCGGCAAGACCCAATCAGGAGCAGCCGAATGAACGCCCCCATTATCGAACCCTCGACCCATCTGCGTGACCGTTGCGCCATCGTCGGCACCGCCACCAGCAAGCTCGGCAAGGTGCCCGGCGTTTCCGCCATCGGGCTGCTGGAAGACGCCATGACCGGCGCGCTCGACGATGCCGGGCTGACCAGCAAGGACGTGGACGGGCTGCTGGTCCGCGGCCCCGATGAGATCTATACGTTTCATCAGGTGGTCGGCGAACGGCTCGGGATCGATGCACGCTTTTCCACCACCCTCACCAACGGGGGCGCGAGCCAGGTGATGGGGGTGGCGCTGGCGGCCATGGCGATCGATGCCGGGCTGGCGTCCTGCGTCGTGGTTGGCTACGGGCGGGACAACTGGTCGCGGGTGCATGCCACCAGGGACAATCATCTGCGGTCATCGGGCCGGCCGCAGCAGCTATACGGTGTCGAGTTCGGGCCGGAACTCGGCTATTACGGCGCCATCGCCGCGCATGCTTTCGGGGCAACCCGCCACATGCATGAATACGGCACGACGCGGGACCAGTTCGGCGCCATCGCGGTGGCGTTTCGCGAACACGCGCTGCGCAATCCCGATGCCGCCATGAAAAAGCCCCTGACGCTGGACGATTATCGCGCCGGCCGCATGATCGTAGCCCCGTTCGGGCTGTTCGATTGTTCGCTCCAGACCGATGCCGCCGGCGCGGTGGTGGTAACCTCCGCCGAACGGGCAAAAGATCTGCGCCAGCGACCGGTGCTGATCAAGGGCTTCGGCACCCATAACAATTTGTCCGGCTGGTTCAACAACGACAATCTGACCCACACCGGCGCGATAGAGGCCGGCAAAACCGCCTATGCCATGGCCGGTCTGGGGCCCAGGGATATGGATTTCGCGCAGATCTACGATTGCTTCACCTACATGGTGCTGGTGCAGCTGGAAGATTACGGCTTCTGCAAAAAGGGCGAGGGCGGCGAGTTCGTCGCCTCCGGCGCGTTGAAGCTGGATGGCGCGCTGCCCACCAACACCTCGGGCGGCCAGCTGTCGGAGGCCCATGTGGAGGGCATGCTGCAAATCGTCGAAGGGGTCCGCCAGCTGCAGGGCAAGTACGGACCCGACCGTCAGGTCAAGGATGCCGAGATCGGGCTGATATCGGGCCATGGCGGCAACACGGTATGCGAATCGACACTCATTCTGGGGATTGCGTGACATGGCAGAGTATCTGAAACCGCTACCCATCCCGTCGCCCGAATCCGAACCCTTCTGGGCCGGGGCCAGGGACCACAAGCTCAAGATCCAGAAATGCCGTGCGTGCGCCGGGACCTGGTTTCCGCCGGCCACCATCTGCGCCCATTGCGGCAGCCGCGATCATGACTGGATCGAGGCAACCGGCGAAGGAAAGATCCACAGCTTCGTCACCTATCACCGCATCTACCATAAGGGCTGGGAGGGCGAGCTGCCTTACGTCATCGCCATCATCGAGCTGGCCGAAGGCGCGCGGATGCTGGGCAATATTGTCGGGATCGAGGCCGAAGAGGTGGTTTGCGACATGCCGGTCGCGGTGCTATTCGACGACGTCACCCCCGAATTCACCATCCCGAAGTTCCAGCCCGCATGACCGCTCCACACCGCCACCATCCCTATTATATCGAAGTGGCCAAATTGCGCCTCGTCTGGCGTACGCCCCCCCCCTACCCCCCCCCCGAAACGGGGGGAGGAAAGTTATTTTCAGGGCTTGCTCC
>JAQBTY010000467.1 GCA_027624735.1 Pseudomonadota bacterium
GCCGAACAGCACCGGCGAGATGGCGGTGCCGACAACGGACACGCTGGATACCAGGCTGCGGATCGCGCCGAGATGCCGGACGCCATAGGCCTTGGCCCAGAAGGCGCTGACCACGGAGCGGTGCATACCGCTGGTCGCGCCGGACAGCACAAACCACACCAGGACGGCGGTTGCGATGATACCTTCCACCACGTCCGGAAAGGCATAGTCGGCTGCGGATGAGTGGATCAGTTCCACATTCTTCCATCCTGCGGCGACGATGCGCTTTTCCGACCGTTTCAGCATGGCTTCAGAAAGGTCGACGCCGAAGATCTTTCCTTCCGCGCCAATCTTTTCCTGAAGCAAGGGGAAGTTCATCCCCGTTCCACAGCCAATTTCAATGACGGTGTCACCTGGTTATGGCGCCGAGGCTTGAATAACCAAGCGTCGGTATTGGCCAATTGGGAAGCCCAGGAGGTAGCAATAATAAACAGCGAACTCATAACTCCGTGCCCCCTCTGATAAACGTCCCGGATTTCTTCGCGTGTGGTGAAATCGCCGGTCATGGCATGCGCCTATTTTCGGCCGCCGCGTGAGGCAGTTTGCAGAAACCCTGCGGCGGTATATCAAGTGCGCTGTTGAACTTGCTCGACATGTTCTGGAAGGCGATGAGACCGGTCAGTTCGACCATAGCCTCCTCGTCGAAGTGCGATTTAAGCTGCGCAAACAATACATCGTCTATCTCACGGTCGGTGAATGTCATCGCCTCGGCGTATTCGAGGGCCGCGTTTTCTTTTTCGCTGAACAGGTCGTTGCCGCGCCACGTATCCAGAGCGTTGAGCTTTTCCTGAGACATTCCTCGCTCGAGCAATGTCGCCGAGTTGATATCGATACAGAACGGACAATGATTGATTTGCGACACCCTGACGGTCACCAGCGACCGCAAGGCCGGATCGAGGGGCGATCCCTTTCGATCCACCATTCCGTAAAGCACCGCCAGGCCGAAAAACAATCTGGGTGATCGCGCCCACACACGGGCCGAATCCAGCGCCGCACCGTAGCGTCGCCGCTGCGCCCAAAATATTGGCCGCAAATACCACGGCAGACCTTCGAGCGCTGCCGGTTTGATCCTCATCGGTGTGTCCTTGCCATGTGATCTGTTTCGCTCATGGATATTCCAGAACTTTTCGCTGGCGGGTTACAATTCAGATCTTGCTTGGTCTTCGGTGCACCACACAGTTACTCGGACCAATAATATTGCGGAAACGAACTGGTGAGGTTATTCTGAACTGCTTTCACGCCAGCCACGGCTGTGGCGGCAATCTCATATGCTTTGCGTTCCTCCGGGGATTCCGACAGGCCCCAGAGGTGAACCACACCGTCTTCGACCGTCGGGTTTACGTGGGTCAGATCCGCCCAGGGCTCCTTCCGCAACGCGGCCAGAACGTCCTGCCGCAACGATTGATCGCCTTTGCTGACCGGTGATAACGGCGTCCGTTTGGCGGTGGCGAGGCCACGCAGCAGGTTCGCCCGGCTGACGATCCCCACAAGGTTGCCGTTATGGACAACCGGAACCCGCTTGACGTGTTTTTCCTCAAGTATCTGAGCAATTTCCGTCACCGGTGTGTCTTCATCGACGACGACAACGTTTTTCGTCATGACATCGGAGGCACGCTGCCCATGTGTCTTGTTGTATTCGCCGGCCAGCCGCTGAGCATCGGTCATCATCATCAGCCACCAGGAACGCGCACGCAGGTCGGTGTCGGATTCCGGGCGACGCATCAGATCGCCTTCGCTGACGATCCCGGCGACATTGCCCTTTTCACCGATAACCGGGACTGCGCTGATGCAGTGGCTGAGCAATAGTTGAGCAATCTCCGAAACTGGGGTATCCGGCGATACCGTTACGACCTCTGTCGTCATTACATCCTTGGCCAACATGTTCTTCTCCCAAATTGTGGTGTCCATCACTTGTCTGACGGATGGTCCTTGGGCCACCCGATACTATGCATTCCTTAGCCACATCCGATGTCAATGAAAGACGATGCCGTTCGCTTCCTGTAAATTCCGCACAGAACGGGTGATCGCGGTGGCGTGCCATGGGTGAAGGTCGTGTCAAGCATCGCTCATCGCCTTGGCGATGCCACGCCAACGCGGCACGAAGGCCGGGACGGTGCGAGCATAGGCGCGATATTCATCGCCAAACTCAGCGATCGCGTCTCTTTCTTCATGCCGGGCGAGGACGACATACATGGTCACCAGCACGGGGAACATGACGAGGGTCAAGATCGTCGGCCACTGCAGGAGAAAGCCAAACATGACGAGGATGAACCCAATATATTGCGGATGACGCACGTGGGCGTAGAGGCCCGTGGTCGCGAGAACTTTTTTCTGTTGCGCCTGGAATAGTACTTTCCAGGCCGCGGATATCGCAACGAAACCGCCGCCGATAAAGGCGAAGCTCAAGAGGTGGAAGGGCCCAAAGTGTGGATTCGCCTTCCAGCCGAAGATCATCTCAAGCAGATGGCCTGAATCATGGGCGAACCAGTCCACGTCCGGGAACTTGCTCTGCAGCCATCCCGACAGGAAAAAGATGGTGAGCGGAAATCCGTACATTTCGGTGAACAGCGCGATTAGAAACGCAGAAAATGCACTGAAGGATCGCCAGTCGCGTTTGGTCTGGGGCTTGAAAAAGCTGAAGGCAAAAATGATGAAGATCGCCGAATTGATGACGACCATAAACCAAAGACCATAACCGTCACCTTGATCGTGCATTACTTGTCCTCCCCGTCATCGTCTTTCGGGTCAGGTTTTTCATGACCGCCGTGCCCGTGCCCACCGTGACCTCCATGCATGAACAAATGCATCCCGATGCAGGCGGCCAGCAGCGCGATGAGGACGCCGTTACCGGTGAAAATATGCGCACGATGTTCGAAGACGAGAAGGAAGCCGGCAATCGCCAGGAAGACGAGCAAGACGACGCCCGCCCGTGATTTCAGGAAGTCGTTCATCGGCTTCTCCTTTTGCGCATGACAGACATGAGTGAGGGCTCCTCGGAAACTAGTGTTGCGATTCCAACGCTTGTTTCCCACGGTTGACCTTTTCGATGATGGAACTGGCTGAAGCTG
>JAQBTY010000468.1 GCA_027624735.1 Pseudomonadota bacterium
CCCCCCTCCCCCTCCCACAGCGCAAGGGCGCTGCGGGTCCCCCCCTCTCCCGCGAGCGGGAGAGGGTACGAAGGCTTGACGAGACGTAGTCGAGGTTAGCCGAAGTGGGTGAGGGGATCTTTTTTGCGTATAATTAAACGGCGAGTGCTTTAGAGCCCTATCGGACCGCATGGCACCATTTGGTCGGCCAGGCTAGAAACTTACGCGCCTGTGTTTTTACAGATCGCCGACGCCGGCGCGGGAGACCCAGTATTCCCAGGCCCGGTCGGTGGCCAGCGGGCTGGTCTGGCGCTTGAAACAATTGTCTATTTCCGCGTCGGACAGATAGATCGGTTCGCCAAGTTGCAGCGTCATGAGCTGCAGCTTCGCGTTGACCTGCAGATAGACCGCCGTCATCACCGTGTTGCGGATGTTCGACCCGGCGACGACGGCGCCATGGCCCCGCATCAACGCGACCCGACCGTTGCCAAGCGTGGCGGCGAGATCCCGCCCCTGGTCCATATTGACAACCAGCAGATCGGTTTCCCCGAACTTATCGCGGATATCCCAGGTTTGGACATTATGACCGATGGGCGAGCCCACATGGGCGACCGGGCGAAGGGTTATATTCTTGGTCGCGCCAAACGGAATGATTTCATGGGAATGATTGTGGATCACGGAATGCACATCGGGACGCTTTTCGTAGATCGAGCCATGGATGAACCGTTCGCCATAGGGCGTGCGGTCCTGCAGATCGATCGCCTCGCCATCGAGCTTGAATTCCATGAGATCGTCGCGGGTAATCAGTTCCGGCGCGCGGGACCGCGACATGAAATAACGTTCCGGATTGTCAGGCGAACGAACGCTGATATGACCAAAGGCATCGACCACCCCTTCACGGGCCAATATCCGATTGGCGACAACCAGTTCGGCCAAACATGTCATCAGCGAATCCATCTCATCCTCCCGCTTATTTTTCATACGATGGCCGCACCCTAAGCGGCGGAAATGATGCCGTCAAATGCCGATCAAGGATGTCTTTGACCGGGAGGATCGCGTAGAATGCCGGCGCAATCCATGAACGCCCTATCGACACCATCAGAACCCGTGGACATGACGCCCGTGCCGCTGCGCCACCAGCTCGCGGTATACGGCATTGGCCTGTTCAGCACGACCACGCATTTCATGCTGATGGTCATCATCCCCATCTGGGCGCGGGTTAATCTGGGCATTCCGGAAGGGTTGACGCTGGGCTTCGTGCTCGGCTGCCGGCCGCTGCTGTCGCTTTTCATCTCGATCCATGCCGGGGCCCTGATGGACAGGATCGGCACAAGACGGGTCCTGCTCTTTATCGGTTTTCTGTCCCTTGCGACGCCGTTCCTGTACCCGGCGGCGCCGTTTGTCTGGGCGTTGATCCTGATCCAGCTCGTCTCGGGAACCTGCGACTCAATCGGCTGGCTGGGCGCCCAGACATTGGTCGGGCAGCTCATGCGAGGCCGGACGCACTATGCCGGCCGGCTGAGCGCCATCGTGCGGATCGGTCACATTACAGGCCCGCCCGCCGTCGGCGCCATGTGGGATTTTGGCGGACCCTGGCCGGCGTTCGGTCTGGTCGGCATTTGCGGCATCGGATTACTGGCGTCGGTCCTGCTGCTGCCGCGTCAAATGACGGTGCCGACCGACGGCATCACCCCGCCACGGCGAACCAGACTAAGACTGCGCGAGCTGTTGCCGGAGCCGGCGGATTATATCAGTTCGTTCCGGCTGCTCCGGGTGCCGACCATCGCGATCACGGTCATGGTGGGCATGATGGTGCATATCGGCAATAACATCCAAAGCACCTTTTATATTGTCTGGCTGGAAAAATATGTCGGCATACCGGCGACGCTGATCGGCTTCCTGATTTCATTCGCGTCCGCCGCCGCCATCGCCGGATCGTTCATGGCCGCCCCTCTGCGGCGCCGCTTCAGGGCCTATTGGGTTCTGTGGTGGGTGGTCTTTGCCGCCCTGATCCTGGTGTCGATTACCCCGCTTATCGGGACCAGGCCGGTCCAGGCCGGAATCCAGAGCACCATCGGCCTGCTGTTCGATCTGTCGCCGCTGATCGCGACATACATCGCCTTTTGCGCCGTCTCTTTCCTGCGCTCCGCGGTCAATGGCATCCATCAGCCGCTGATCGTCACCCTGATGCTGGCCACCGTCGGTCCGAACGAAAAAGGCAAGGCCATCGGGCTTCGCGGGACAGCCAACCGCATTACCTCCATGGCCGGACCGTTCGTGCTGGGCGCGCTGGCGGGAATCGTCGGGCTCGAAGTCGGGTTTTATATTATCGGGATTGTGTCGTCCTGCATCATGCTGTGGCTGGGCCTGCTCATCATGCGCCACCCCGAAATTCATTCTGATCGATAGCGAGCCTTAGTGGTCCTGCCCCATTTTAGTGGACAGTTCAAAAAAATCCGGTTGACTGTGTTTCGAAATCATCCGGAAAATACGCGGGTCGCGTTCCGGGGATGGAAAGTTTATTTGCGCCGTGCCTGAACAATCAGGCCGACAATTGTCTCCTCGCCGAGCGATCGGCAGGCCTCGAGCCGCTGAAGCCCCTCCACCAGTACCAGGCCCTCACCGTCGCGCCGAACCAGGATCGGCGTTCGCTGCCCCTCTAACAGCATGCTCTCGGCGATCGAATTCACTTTCTCCGGATCGAGCATCCTTCGCCGCTTAGCCGGCACGTATATGTCTTCGATCTTGAAGGTCTGATTTTCCATCAGCTTCTCGCACTGCCCTTAGCCCATCGGTGGAGCCCAAAATTTAGCTCCTCGATCGTATCACTTTCGTTCAGCTAGATGT
Source organism: Pseudomonadota bacterium (assembly GCA_027624735.1). GTDB lineage: Bacteria > Pseudomonadota > Alphaproteobacteria > MPNO01 > UBA2964 > JAQBTY01. The sequence continues at coordinate 2,827 of JAQBTY010000468.1, forward strand.
GGAGTTTCGATAGGTTGTCCATTCGGGCCTGACCGAGGAGACTGGAGTTACCAGACTTCAGACATCCATGGAGGACAGGCCGAATGAACATCCATAAGAATGCCAACTGTCCTCCTCTCCGTCATGGTCGGCCGGAGCCTACTAGTGTCCGGTTTAATTTGTCATGGCAACATTGGGCGCGTTCGACGAAGCGCACCCCCCTCCTAACAGCCCGTTGACGAAGTCTGCACTGGACGGATGCGGCGTGGTCTGATTCTCTGATGTCCTGATT
>JAQBTY010000035.1 GCA_027624735.1 Pseudomonadota bacterium
AGATCGATCAGCGGCGCATGCAGCTTGGCCTTGTAGCCGACCAGATCGGAGCCGTGGATCCCCGCCAGATCGACCGACAGCGGCACACCGCGCCAAAGTGTCGAGATTTCCGCTTCGCTCAAGCTACGATCGAGAACCGCCTCGTCATCGAGAAGCCGGCGCAATTCGGACTCCCGCACTTCGGGCGAGCCCCTGGTCAGACGCAACTGATTGAGCCGCGAGCCGGTACGGGCGATAACGCTGAACGTGCGGGGAAAAATCTCCGCATAGAGCGGCCCCTGATAACCGCGCGTCACGACGTCGAAATCGGCCGCCCGGTCTGTGATCAGCCGGGTGAAGACATCGAGCCGACCGATAGAACTCTTCGGGTTCGCCACACCGGACAGGCTCGGGCTCAACGCCAGACTTTCGAGCAGGGGAACGACGTAGACACAGCCGCGTTCGAGCAGTGCGCCCTCGGTAAGATCGACCCGGTGCGGGGACAGTGTGTCGAGGCGCTCATGCACTGTCCGCGCGGGGCCGGGCAGAAAGCTTGCCTGGAGGCGATAGGCGACGGTGCCAAGCCGCAGATCGAGGCTGGCCGGCTGCACCTGCTCGGAGGTGATCGGCTGATCGGCGGCAATCTCACCGCTCCTGATCAAGGCCGCCAGAACCTGGTAAGGCAGCACACCGGTCGTGCGATTGCCGGTATCGGTAGCCTGTAGCGCGGAACGCGTCTCTGTCGTCATGGCCCAACCAACTGTTTCGGGTCCATTGTCGGCCCATTCACCCCTGGACTGAAACCCTTTTTTATTCGCAATTAATACCCCGATTTATCCTCAGGGATATATCAATATGTAATTGATATTATTCGGTATTATTTTTTATCCCCGTTATTCGCTTTATCCACCGACTGAGGCCACGAATCAAAAAGCGGGGCTGGCGGCGGTATCGCGTCTTTCGCTCATCCTGTGTCGCCCCGACCCCTTCGTTCGCCACACTCGTCGCGACGATAGCCAGCGCCGCACGCAGCGACATGTGTTCAGCTGCCGACCAGCCGGCCAAACAGAGACGCCACCGTGGCGGCATCGGGCGCCGCCGCCGGATCGGCCCAATTCAGCCAGAAAGCGACGGCACGGAAATCACCAAAGCTTTCGGGCACCAGCGTCACGCGGTTGGCCGGTGCTTCGAGCCCGAAACGGGGCCAATACCGATCTGGCTGACAACCGCCAAAACGGCCCGCCAGAACCGATATCTCAACGCGCACGTCATCCTGCACGAAGGCCAGCGTTCCCTTGTCGTCCGGCGACCATGAATCGGGGATTAGCAAATCGGTGCGGGCAGGATGGCGGACCGGACCAATCCAGGCATCACACACCAGGATGGCCGCCCCGGGCCATAGACCGACAAAGCGGCGGGCCTCGACACCAACCGGCGCATAGCCATCCTGAGTGCCGGCGCACCAAAGCGGCGCGATCCCGGCAAGACCAGGGTTGCCGATCTCCCGCGCCCGCCCGCGGCGGCCAACGCGGAAGGATTTCCAGAATTCGATGGGTTCGACACCCTCGAGCCGGGGCCCGTTATGGGCCTGGGCCGATCGGGACCCATCGCGATCGGGTCCGGCGGTATAGGTCGGCACACCACTATCGACCAGAAAGCGCTTATGACCGATGCTCGCCTCCACCGACAGGAAGTCCGCATGGGCATGGCCCGGATTGTCATCCGGTCCGCACGGCCCGCAATCAAAAATCACCGCATCGCCGCCGCTGCCGATTCGGACATAGCCGGTATCGGGCAGTCGGGCGGTTTCTTCCGCAGCCAGAAATTCCCTTACCCGGATTGCCGGCGGGGCTTCGCCGAGCCAGCTATCGTTGAACAGCGCGATGTCGCAATCGGGATGGGTCATGACGCCCAACGCGACCGCCATCCTGTCGGCTGTTTCATCGAGCCCGGCGGCCGCTTCCCCTTCCAGCACCTTACTGGCTGTCAGCAGATCCATATCGAGCAGGGACAGCAGGTGATACAGGGGGCTACGCTCCGCATGCCCGCCATCGGGCAGGACGTTCTGACGCAGCGCTGTCGGGATCTCCTTCGCCAAAAACCCGAAGCGCGCGGGAAGCTCAGGCAGCGCGGCAGCATAGACCGCAAGCGCAACGTAGTTCTTGAGCAGATGATTATATTGCAGGTCGCGCTCCAGATTGGCGCGCACGAAGGCGGCGCAAAATCGCACGTGATCCAGGATTTCCGCTTCCGCCGCCGCCTCCCGTGTCCCGCCGTTAGCGCGATAGAGCGCCAGGCCGCACAGCAGATTGATTAGTCGGTGGCTTGCCGTATAGGCGTTCCACACGTCCCGAAACACGCCCGGTGCGGACCAGGGGTTATGAGCATCGAGCCCGCGCAGCAGACGCAGGATAATGTGAAGATCACCCGCCTGCCCGCGCGCCAGCAGCGGCACGGCGTAGCCCATATAGGCCAGAGTCATGCGGCGCAGCGGGTTATTGCCTTCATGAAAGTCGCCGCGCCACGGAATGTCTTCGAGGGAGTTGAAATCGTAAGCGCGGTTGAGAAGGACGAATTTCGCCGCGGCGATACCATCCAGATGATCGCCGTGGACCGCTTCCTGCAGGGCAAGCACTGTGGCAGCGCAGGCGGCGAGAGGCGCGGTGTTCAGGTCGGGCAGAGGCAGGCGCGCAGCCTGCCGGGCAATATGACGTCGAGAAAACACCGGCGCCGCGCCCATGGCGACACGCCGGCCGCGGCAGAGGGCGCGGAACACCCATTGTTCGGCGGAAAGATGCCGTACGGTCCGCCAGAGGCGTGGCAGGTTCATCGCTGCCGGATGTCAGAGATTGACCGGCGCGCCGGTGCGCAGCGCCTCACCGATGGCAATGGTGGCGAGGCTGGTCTCGATCAACTCTGCCTCGTCGACCGGCGCCCGTCCACCGCTCGCGACGGCGGTCACAAAGGCGTGGAGCTGGGCGGCGTGGCCCTTGTCCTGATCGACACTGGAACCGCCGCTCTTTTGCTTGCCGTCGCTGATCCGGGTGGAAGTGCGGAAATTATTAATCACAAAAACCGACCCGCCGGCATAGCATTCGATCAGTTCTTTCGAAAAAGCGGCGTCGCCCTTGGCCGTATAGGCGATGGTGGCGAGACTGCCGTCGCTGAAAGTCAGTGTCGCGGTCAGGTCGTCGCACACGCCGCGCGTCGCCGTGGCGGCAGCGGCATGAACCGTTGCGATGGGGGCACCGATCAGAAAACGCGCCAGATCGACGAAATGGCAGACCTCGCCCAGAATACGTCCATGGCCTTCTTCCGGCGCATTCTGCCAGCTTTCCGGCGGCAGCTGGCCCGCATTGACCCGCAACAGAACTACCTTTGGGGCGGCAGTCGCCGCCAGCCGATCGCGCGCGGCGATGGCCATGGAAGCGAAACGGCGATTGAAACCGACCTGAAAAAACGCATCGCCCCGGTTGCGCGCCTCGATCACCGAATTGAGCTGATCGCGATCCAGCGCCAGCGGCTTTTCCACCAGGACATTTTTCCCCGCCGTGAGCGCCGCCACCGTAAGGGCGGCGTGGCTGGCATGGGTGGTCGCGATCAGAACCGCGTTTATTTCATCGTTTTCCAGGATTGCCGCCTCATCGGCGGCGGCTATTTCGAACCCGAATGTTTCCTGGCCATGTTGCGCCGTCATACCGCGCTGAGTCGCCAGCGTATGGAGGCGGCAATCGGCCATCTTCTTGAGCTGCGGCAACAGTACTGTCCTGGCGAAATTTCCGGCGCCGATGACCCCAAGCACACAACCGCCAGGCTTTTTCCCGCCTGACACTGTCCCAGCTGACACTGTAAAGGGAATGCGCAGCGTGGATGGAGTTTGCTGTGTCGGCTTTTCGTAATTCAGAATAACGCCAAGATGCGGTTCGGTGTTGTCGGTCACCATCGCATAGGCGTCTTCCACCTTGGCAAACGGGAACCGGTGGGTAATCAGCTGTTCGACGGCGAGCCGGTGATCGGACTGGCGCGACATGCGGCGGACCACTTCTTCCAGATTCCTTGTTTCCGTCCAGGGAACGTACCCCACCGGATACTTGACGCCGCGACCTTCATAATCATTGTCATAGCGGCCCGGCCCGTAGGACCGTGACACCACCAGGGACAATTCCTTGCTCATGAAGTCGCGATAGGAAAATTCCGTGCCGATGACGCCCACCAGGCTGATACGCGCCCGGTCGCGCGCGATCTTGGCGGCCAGCGCAAAGGGCTCGCTGCTGGCGGTCGCCGCCGCGATCAGGACACCGTCGCATCCGCGGCCATTGGTCAGCTCAAGGACAGCTTCCGCCGGGTCGCCATCGCCGAGATTCCAGGCCATCGCCGCACGGCCATAGCGGCAAAGCTCCAGTCTGCCCGCGTTATAATCGAATGCCAGCGCCCGAATGCCGGCAAGCCCGAGCAATTGCACCGCGATCTGACCCACCAGCCCGGCGCCGATAACCGCCGCGCAATCGCCGAATTCCAGCCCCATATTGCGCACGCCATGCAGCGCGATGGCGCCGAGCGTGCCGAAACAGGCTTCTTCGTCATTTACGTCATCGGGGACCGGGGCCGCGAGATTGACCGGCACCACATTGAAATCGGCATGGTTGGCGAGCCCCGCGCCGGCAACAGCAATGCGCTGGCCCACATGGAATTTCCCTTCGGTCCCGGCGCCCAGCGCAATCACGTCGCCACAGGCCGAATAGCCCAGCGGCAACGGTTCATCGAGCCGCGTCAGGACAGCACGCATGGTCGCCGCAATGCCGTCGCGCTTCGCCTTGTCTATCACCTTGCGCACCAGGTCGGGCCGCGCCCTGGCCTTCGCCGCCAGGCTTTTCTGGGCGAATTGCACGACCATGCGCTCGGTCCCGGCGGAGATCAGCGAGGTCCGCGTGCGCACCAGAAGATGGCCAGCCCGTACTTTCGGGTCGGGCACTTCCTTGAGCGCCAGCTTTCCCGACCGGGCGCTTTGGATAACTTGCTTCATAGAGGTTGCAACCGCGATTGAATAGCCGTGGCTGGCGATAGCCCATGCCGAGATATGATGGAAGTCTTTTTTTGCATCGAAAACACGAAGCTATCCATGTCCACCACTCTGCTCATCTGACTGCCAATCGATAGGTCGGCCCTGTCGCGGCGCCGCTGAAGGTCGGAGCGGCATCCAGCGCGCGGCACCAGATCTCGATCGCCATCAAGGGAAACAAGGTCAACGCCGCATCCACGGACGATGACAAAAAGGCCCGGCGAAGTGCGGCCACCGCACCCGCATCGAACAGGCCGCGCGCCGAAACCACCGCTTCAGACGTCAATTCTTCCATGAGAGGCCGCGCCGCGCCGCGCAACCAGCCCCGCATGGGCACGCCAAACCCCTGTTTGGGGCGTCGCAGGACGCTTTGCGGAATGCGGTTTTGCTGCGAGGCGCGCAGGATTTTCTTGGTCTGCCACAAATCGATCTTTGCGGCGATGGGCAGATTCATGGCGAAGTCAACCAGCTTCGGATCGCACAGCGGTACCCGGACTTCCACCCCAGCCTGCATCGCCATCTTGTCCGTATAGTTTAGATTATGATCCGGCATAAATCCGTTGAGCTCAAGATCGAGCGCCCGTTCCACCGGATGGAGACCAGCGGTCGCGGCAAACGACGCCGCGAAGGGCGCCGGACAAAGGGTGTTGCCCGACGCCTCGCGCATCTCCGGCGACAGCAGGGCGAGGCGGCCCTGGCCGGAAATGGCGGAGAAACTCATGGCTTCGGTGAGCATGGTTTCTTCATCCATGGCCAACAGGTCACCGGTACGGCGCAACCGGCGGCCCATCAGGCTCCCCGCCGGAAACAGCCCGGCAAGGGCGCTCGCCGCCGCACGTCCGCCGGGCACCCGGGACAGCACCGCATAGATTGTCGCCGCCCGGTGGCGGCTGTAGCCGGCGAAAAGATCGTCACCGCCGACGCCTGACAACAACACCTTGATGCCGGCCTTTCGCGCCGCCTGGGCAAGCGCCAGGGTTTGCAGGGCGGAGAAATCGGCGGTTGGCTCATCCAGCTGCCACATCATGGCGGGCAGATGGTCGATCAGATCGGTTTCGGTCGGGACCTCGATCAGCTTCACACCCAGCGACTTGGCTACTTCCGTCGCGAAGCGCTGGTCATCGCCGAAATTGTCGCTGGCGGAGTCCGACCTGGTGACCGCGGCGCAAAAGGTAGTGATTTTGCCGGGATCGGCGGCGCGGCACATTGACGCGACGATGGCGCTTGAATCGACACCGCCGGATAGCAGTGCGCCGACCTCCACATCGGCGACCATCTGCTCGGCAACCACCGAATCGATCAAATCGCGTAAATCATCGGCCGAACCCGGCATGTCGGATCCCCGCAGGGGCGTACGGTAATACCGCCGCCGCCGCACGCCGGCCGCCTCCACCGTCAGGGTACAACCGGGCCGGAGCTTGCGAACCGCCTTAAGGATTGTCGCCTCACCCGCCGTCCACAAAAAGCCAAGATGATCGGCGAGCGCCACCGGATCGATGTCCCGCGGCAGATCGGCGCAGAGCGTCAGCGCCTTCAATTCGGAGGCAAACAGAAAGCCCTGATCGAGAACGGCGTAATAAAGCGGCTTCACCCCAAGATGATCACGCGCGAGAAACAACCGCTTTTCAACCGAGTCCCAGATCGCAAACGCGAAGATGCCGCTCAGCCGGTCGAGACACGAAGCCCCGTCGCGAACATAAAGCGCCAGCAACACTTCGGTATCGCTATGTGTCCGCAGACTTATACCGGCGCGCTCCAGCTCGGCCCGCAGACCGCGGTAATTATAGATCTCGCCATTGAAGCTGATGGTGTAGCGGCCATCGGCGGTCGACATGGGCTGGTGCGCGGCTTCGGACAAATCGATAATCGACAGCCGCGTGTGGCCTAGCGCCAACCCCACGGCGGCGTCGAAAAGACAACCTTCATCATCCGGGCCGCGATGGCGCAGCGCCGCCACCATGGCTTCGGCCAGCTGCCCGGACCATGGCCCGAGAAATCCGGCTATTCCACACATGTATCTAAAAATCCCCGATCAGAAGGCCACTCTACAGAAAAAGTTCTTTGCTTCCAATATCTTGGGGCCTCATTCCAGAAACGCCTTGTGGCGCTGGCAGAGGGGCGACCGGGGATCGTTGAGTTCCCTCACCTTTATTTCGATTTGGTATTCGAAAAACGGCCGACAGGGCAGCCGGCGCTGGGCAAAATTCTTGAGCCAGTGCCGGCGCATGGCTGGCACTGTCAGTCAATGACGGCAAAAGCCTTCCGGGCCAGTTGTTTCTAACAATGCGACCGCAGCCGCGCCCCAAGCTGGATGCTCCGCCAACAGCCTATATGGCCCAAACGAAAGGTCTCGTTTGGGCCACAAGAGGCGATCAGCCTCGCGGCGCGCGCAGCAGCCGATCAAAATAATCGATGGTCTTCCCGAGGCCTTCGTCGAGTGCGATTTTCGGTTCCCAATCGAGCTTTTGGCGGGCCAACGAAATATCGGGCTGCCTTTGAACGGGATCATCGGCGGGCAGAGGCTTTCGGACGATCTTGGACTTTGATCCGATCGCCGCGATGGTTTTCTCCGCAAGCTCCAGGATAGTGAATTCGCCGGGATTGCCCAAATTCATCGGACCTGAAAAATCATCTTCCAACCGCATCAATCGGAGAAACGCTTCAACCAAATCGTCGACATAACAGAACGATCTGGTCTGCGATCCGTCGCCATAAATCGTCACCGGTTCATTCTGCAAGGCCTGTACGATGAAATTCGACACAACCCGACCATCATTGGGGTGCATCTTGGGACCATAGGTATTGAAGATCCGCGCAACCTTGATCGTGAGATTGTGCTGGCGCCGGTAGTCGAAAAACAAGGTTTCCGCACACCGCTTGCCTTCGTCGTAACAGGCCCGCGGGCCGATCGGGTTGGTGTGGCCCCAGTAACTTTCCGGCTGCGGGTGAACCTTGGGATCGCCATACACCTCGCTCGTCGAAGCCTGAAAAATTTTCGCGCCGACCCGTTTCGCGAGACCCAGCATATTGATGGCGCCATGCACGCTGGTCTTGGTCGTCTGCACCGGATCATATTGATAATGGACCGGCGAGGCCGGGCACGCCAGATTGTAGATTTCGTCGACTTCTACATAGAGCGGGAAGGTTACGTCGTGACGCATTATCTCAAAATGCGGATTACCCATGAGATGAGCGATATTCGCCTTCGATCCTGTAAAATAATTATCGACACACAGAACATCCGCACCCTCACCGAGTAGACGTTCGCATAAATGAGAGCCGATAAATCCGGCGCCACCGGTCACTAGAACTCGCCTCATTGTGGTCATTCCTAATTACTCCCTAGTGGATAAAATCTAACATATGGGATCCTTATGGGTACCATATGTTAGATTCTATCCACTAACGGCCCCGGGCATCACCGTGGGCCGGCACGGTATCATTTGCGTCCCAGAATTAGAACTATCGGCAACCGTTCAGGGGAAAGTACTTGGCACACGGATGGGATGAAATATCCGGCACCCCTTAAGTCTGGATGAAACGCTGTTCCGTTCCTTCAAGAACCAAACAACTCAAAACGTCGGTGTAGTAGGCGCCGGTATCGATCCCGATCCGGTTAGGCCGAATATCCGGCTCGGTAAAAATCGTGTGACCGTGGACCACACAGTAACCGTGATCAGCCTGGGAAGCGATAAACTCTTTTCTTATCCACAGAAGGTCCCGGCTCGTCTGTTTTTCGATAGGAATGCCAGGTTGAACACCGGCATGGACGAAAAGATAACCGCCCTCGGTATGGAACAATTTCAGATCGCGAAAAAATTTCAGGTGTCGGTCAGGTACCTTTTCGCGCAGCATCCGCTGCATTTCGATATGGCGATGATCCACGCCTGAGGGGGTCGCCAAGCGAACCCCGTAGCTATAGGCGGTGGCATCGCCGCCATTGTGCAGCCACATGGCGCCAACCGCGGCGTTGTCCAGAAATTCCAGCATCATTTCCTCATGATTGCCCGTGAGGAAAATTGGCTCCAGGCCCGCGATGGGTTCGTCCAGCAACAGATTGATGACGTTCTTCGATGTTTCTCCCCGATCGACGTAGTCGCCCAGATAGACGATCACATTGCGGCCCGCCGCGGACGCGGCGACATCTTCCCTGATGCGGCGATGCAGACGGCTCAGCAGATCAACCCGCCCGTGAATGTCGCCAACCGCATAGATACGGGTATCGGTGGGCGTTTCAGGCGGCGGCACCAAAACGTTCCGGGCACTGAATAGTTTTTTCAGCATGACGTCACGATGCCGTTTGACAATACATTACGCCAGCGCCCACTTCAGTCACTGCGGCGGCGCTGACATCGCTACAGGATTGGCGACCCGAGGTAATTCGCGGTTGTCGACGAGATTAATCAGGGCGGATATGACGCGGCGGGTAAACGCGCCGCCCGCCTCTTGCATCAATTTTCCCGCGGCATTTTCGCCGTCGGTTCCGGCGCGCCAGGCCCGTTCGCTGGTCAGCGCAACAAAAACATTGGCGACCGCCACGATTTGCGCCGTGATGAGAATGTCTTCTCCAGCCAGGCCCAGGGGTGTTCCTGCTCCGTCCCACCGTTCATGGATTTGCTGCAATGTTCGCACCACCGGACCATCGAATTCGATGCCTTCCAGCAACGCCGCGCCAATCTGAAGACTGTCGCGCACCTGGCGCATTTCATCCTCGTCCAGTTTCCCTTCACGGGTCAGGATTTCGGCCGGAACCAGGGCCTTGCCAAGATTCATAAGCTGCCCGGCAATCTCCGCCGTATTAGCCTCTGCTTCATCCAGTCCCATTTCCAAGGCGATCGCGCGGGCCAAGGGAGCAACACGCGCCGAATGATCGGCGGCATGGGGGTCACGGCGATCGAGAATAGCCACTAGCGCGCTGATAAGCTGCTGCAGCGTGCGCTCACGCCGCTCTTTTTCAACCACGGCGGCGGTGATGTCTTCTTCGACAACCAAAATTCCGGGCAGACGCCCAGGTACGCCGCCCGGCGCGACTTCCGTTCCTCCGTGAATAATCGGAATATGTTCGGACTGAACGACGCGCAAATCACCGTTGGAGCCGCTATGGTGCACATTGATCCGGCGTTCACCACTGTCACGAACCTGGCTATTCAGTGCCACGTACCGGCTCGCGGCGGCGGGCCCCAGAACACTGGTGAGTGGCTTGCCGAGAAGATCGTTTGCGCCGATTCCGGCATTTTCCGCGGCGACCCGGTTAGCGAATTTATAACGATCGTCCTGATCGACAATAAACATCGCGGCGGGCTGGCTGTCGGTGACCAGTTTGAGAAAATCGCTCTGCGCCTCGAACCGGCGTGCCAGTAGCTCCGCTTCGGCGGCGGCGCGCGCGGCGCGAACGGAGGTGCCGTGGCGCCAGGCCGCGATGACAACAGCAATAACCGCAACGATGCTCACCAGCATCCAGATTAGCAACCGGCGCGCCCGGTCATCGCTGGGTCCGAGGGCTTCGGCGCGGTCAATTTTGTAAATAAGGGTCCACGGCGCCGTCCTGATTTTACGCGCCGACATAAGAACATCGTGCCCTTGATAATCGCGTCGAATGGCAAACCCGCCGGGATTCTCAAGGGCGTAGGCGGCTTCCAGTCCTGGGGTATCGGTGGCGAATAGCCGTCCCAAAACATTATCCGCGGCCCGGGTCGGCGACAGATATTCAATCCCCGCATCCACTCGTCTGACCAGAAGCGCTTCAGCCGTGTCCCAGACGGTACCAGGCTGCCTAAGCAACGGATACAGCTCGGCCGCAGCGCGCTTTATGGCGACCACCCATCCGACCTGGCCCGCCGCGCCAACATCCGCCTGCACGGCGAAGACAGGCACGGCAAACCCGATGGAATGATTACCTGTGTTATCCAGATAGAGATCCAGCAGACGCGCTTCACCGGCCCGCCCTTGCGACAGGCTGTCCAGGATTCGCCCCTGAAGGGACGGCGCGCCCTCGGTGGCGGTGATGACGCGGCCGTTCACAGTGACCAGCGCTATCCCGGCGACGCCACTGCGCTGCACATTCGCTGCCACGCGGGCACCGTCCGCCGGCTGATCGAAGCCCATTCCATGGGCGACAACGGTCAGAAGATTCCTTAGATATCCGGCGCGCGCGATATCTGTATCGGCCTTGTCCCGCGCTGATGATGTCGCGGTAATCTGAGTAAAATAAAGCTGAAGAGCCGTATTTTGGGCGATCTGTGTGAGACCCGCGAACTGGCTCTGGAGCCAGCGATCGACGGCGGCGGCGCGGCTATCGGCAACAATGCCGAGCTTGCCCTGCCAGGCCTGAAGGTCACGTTCCCGATCGGCATCAGTAAGGCGAAGCGAGCCATATATGGCGACCGCCGTAAAGGCCGCACACAACAGCACGGTAGCGGCAATTTTCTGGCGGGCGCTGGATGCCCCCTGCTGCCCGGATTGAGTGACCGTTACCGACAATCTAATTCTCCACCGACGTCTTCAAACGCCCATTAAAATCGCGGGAATTTGGGGATTGACATTGTCTTAACTGGGTTAGCGCTTTGTTAACGCCACCGCCCATACCATGGTTTTGCGTCATCGCTCCGGCGGACGCAGCATTACGTAAACATCCAAAAAAATGCCGAGAGCTGACCAATTCTTCCATCAGAGCGGCGCCACGATGCCATCGCGCCGTCTTCTTTACCGAGCCATCGCCATCGTCATGGCTCTCCTGCTCGGCACGGCGATGAACAGCAGATCGGGACTGGCAGCCTCTGGCGCCGCGGCCACCGTGCCATCCCTGTTCAGCTCCCGCGAAGTGCAGTCGAACAAACTTTTTTATTTTCCGAAATGGCGCGGGGCGCTGTCGCGTCACTTCGACGAAACGAAACTACCTGACTCCCCCTGCACGGAAACAGCTTTCAACCTGTGCCATCTGCGTCAATGGAATAATTTTCTTCGCGGATTGAGCGGAATCGACAAAATGTCCCAGGTAAAGGCGGTCAATACCTTCTTCAACCGCCAACCCTATATAATCGATCCAAAGAATTACGGCGTGCCGGATTACTGGGCAACGCCGGTTCAGTTTCTGACCCGGGATGGCGATTGCGAAGATTACGCTATCAGCAAATACTTTTCGTTACGGTCGTTGGGATTTTCGGCGGATTCCATGCGAATCGTAGTCCTGCAGGACCTCAATCTGAATACAGCGCACGCGATTCTGGTCGTCTATATGGGAGAACGAGCGTTCGTTCTCGACAATCAGGTGGCAACCGTAATCGATGCAATCAACATATTTCATTACCGTCCAATTTATTCGATCAATGAAAAGCACTGGTGGCTGCACCGCCTTTGAGCGTCAGTCCGGCACGATATTTCATCCAATTACCTACGAAATATCAAGACATTGGGCGCATAACGAGAGCCTGAAATCCACTGCCATCATAACCGGATTATGATTCTTCCTCGTTTCAACCTCGGCTTAGACGATCAACGGGTTTTGCTCGGTGTCCTCAGGTTTGTCAATGTCCTCATCGTTGCGGGCTCCGGCCTTTGCGCCTATTGGGCGCGGCACGACACCTATTACGTCCCCGATCATTACCTCGTCGCGATCGCCATTGGCGGCCTGCTCAGCGCGAATTATTTTCAGATCGGCAAGCTGTACCGGTTTGAAAGCCTGTATCGTCTGGCCGTGCAGTTCGGCGCGCTGACCGCAACCTGGATCGCCGTTATCGTGACGCTGCTGTTGATCGCCTATTTCGGAAAGGTATCGTCTGAATTTTCGCGTATTTGGGCCGGGTACTGGTTTGTCTCAGCTTTTCTTTTGCTCATGATCACGCGGGGTGTCTTTTCGCTTCTGTTGCACCGGTGGTGTCTCCAGGGCTGGCTAACCTATAACATTGTCGTTGTCGGCGCCGGCGAAATTGGCGCCAGGCTAATTCAGCACCTGAGCCGGCAGCGGGGCGGCGGTATCCGCGTCCTTGGTCTGTTCGACGACCGGAAAACCCGAATTCCCAAGTCGGTCGGCGACATTCCGGTATTGGGCTCCATCGACGATTTGTTGCTGTTTGTCAGATCTCATCGGGTCGACCAGGTCGTCATCGCGATTTCACCGACCGCCGGACACCGCCTGGAGGCGCTCCTGCAAAGCCTCGAGACGGTGGCGGCTGACGTAACGCTCTGTCCTGACGCGGCAGCCTTCGAATTGCCCAATATGGGGTATGGCGATGTTGGCGGTATACCCATGCTGATCATGCAAAAGCCGCCCCTGACGGGGTGGAACCGCGTCGCCAAGGGGATTGAGGACCGGGTTTTCGCCTTTACGCTCCTTATGGCGCTATGGCCGCTTTTGATCGCGATCGGAATGGCGATAAAGCTGACCAGCCCCGGACCAATCCTGTTCACCCAAAGGCGCTATGGCTTCAATAATAACGAAATTACGATCCTCAAGTTCCGCAGCATGCGCTGGGATTCGACCGACGGCCACGAGCAATCGGACCATACGAAACGCAATGATCCGCGGGTGACGCCCATCGGCGCTTTGTTGCGCCGTTCAAGCCTGGATGAACTGCCACAATTGATAAACGTATTGCTGGGCGACATGTAGCTGGTCGGGCCCCGGCCCCATACCGTCGCGCACAACGAACAATATGCAAAGTCGATCGATCAATATCTGATCCGCCATAAGGTCAAACCGGGTATCACGGGTTGGGCGCAGGTAAACGGACTGCGCGGTGAAATCCACATGCCGGAACTCATGCACCGGCGCGTCCAGTTCGACCTGTATTACATCGAAAACTGGTCGCTACTTTTTGATCTCAAGATCCTCGCCCTCACTGCATTCATCGGATTTTTCCATAAAAACGCCTACTAGTGGATAGCGCCTCTGCCCCGTCATCGATCTATTTCCGGGGATTGTCGCGGAGCGTCGCTGTAAGCACAGCAGCCGCATCACCGCTATTGGAAAAACCGAGCTCATACCCGGCAACGCTTGAGGCCAGATCAGCCACGGCGGGCGCCAAGTCCTGCGCCTTAATTTGCGGAGCAAAGCATTGCGCGAGCAGGGCCTTCAGGATCGCCGGGCGAGACGCGGGCGCCATCTCACAGTTGCCGGCTTCAGCCCGGTTCAGAATGACGAAAGCCGCTATCGGCGATTGTTCCATAAACACCGCCGCCTCACCTTCCCAAAGTTTCAGATAGGCCGTGGAGTCATCCTGAATTTCCGTGAAAGAATCGACATATTCCGCAAATCTCTTGCCGCAATCATGAGGCAGAGGTAAACGCACTTTCGGCGTCAACCCCAGACAGAGACCCATCGCCTCCCCACCATCCCCCGTGCGGACGGCCAAACGATCATCCCCAAACAGGCGGTAACCTGCCGCCGCCATGTGTAGCGCGACACTGCTTTTTCCTGCCAGGGAATCGCCCAAAAGAACAACGAGGCCGGGCCCGAACTGAGCGCTGCTGGCATGAAGACAGAGCGTACCGGCCTGGCGCGCGATGAACGCGGCGGCCAAAGCGCTCGCCAACCCATCAGCAGCATCGAATTCATTTTCAAACAGGGTTTTAAGAGCGCCGGGGCCGGCCAGATCAATTTCTATCTTCTTGTCTGGCCGTTCCACGATTTTAATGTCCATGTCGCCGCGGCCCATGTCATCAAGCCGGCGGCAGGGCCAACCGCTAAGAAAAAAAGGCAGATGCGCGAGCAGTATCTCGGCGTTTCCGACGCGAATTTCCGTTTCGGGGGGGCCAAAGGCCCACGGCGAGACGGGCAGAGCGTAATCATCACCGCTGGGCGCCTTGTCCACTAGTCACCAGCCAAATTGATTTCACGTGGAGCCCGTTTGGCAAGAATGCGCTGAAGCGTTCGGCGGTGCATATTCAGGCGCCGCGCTGTTTCCGAGACATTGCGATCGCATTGTTCATAGACCCGTTGGATATGTTCCCACCGCACGCGGTCAGCCGACATGGGATGTTCCGGTGGCGGCGGCAAGGCATCGCTCTGCGCCAACAACGCTGCTTCGATCTGATCGGCATCCGCCGGTTTCGCGAGATAATCGACCGCCCCGGCTTTGACGGCCGCAACAGCGGACGCAATATTGCCGTACCCGGTCAGAATAACGATGCGGGAGTTCTGCCGCAGCTCGCGCAGCAAGGGCACTAGATCGAGACCGCTGCCATCGGCAAGGCGCATATCGATCGTCGCAAAAGCCGGCGGTGCCTGCCGGATCTCCCGCATACCTTCCTTGATGCTGTCAGCCATGCGAACGTCAAATCCGCGCCGGGCCATTGCCTTGGATAATCGTTCACGGAAGGGACGATCGTCATCGACAATCAGCAACGACCGGTCTTCGCCGGTGCTGTCGTCAATCGGGCTTTCGCCGGTCGTTTCCATATCAATCGTACGGTGTCACGTAGTGGGGTTGAAATCAGGTTCCAGCGTAGCACGATCCCAGCGGATTATAACGGTCGCGCCAGTTCCGGAGTTGAAAAAATCCACCGTCGCGCCGGTATGGCTCAGGAGGGTCTGGGCGATGAAAATACCAAGCCCCATATGATTTTCCAGTTCTCCGCCGACTACCGACCTCACCGACATATATGGCTCGCCAATCCTTTCGAGGACAAGGGGCGAAAATCCTGGGCCATCGTCTTCGATGACCACTTCCACCAGAACATCGGTCCATCTAGTCCTAATGTCCACACATTGCCGCGAGAATTGCACGGCGTTTTGCACCAGATTGCCAATGCCGTGAATAATTTCAGGCGCCGATGCAATCCGTGGTTCAGGGCTATGGGGCCAGTCCGGCAAGGGGGAGGACTCAAAGACCATTGTCACGGTCTCGTTGTGGTACACAGCCGCCGCGGATTCGATAACCGACCCAATGGGTACGCTGGAAAACGGGGCGGCATCACCGGCCGGATTATGCGCCAGCTCGGCCAAAATATCCCGGCAGCGGGCGGTTTCGCTGATGAGTAACTCAACATCCTCGGCCAGCGGGCTTTTTGCGGGCAAATCGAGCGAAATTTCGCGAGCGGCCACCGCGATCGTCCCAAGCGGACTGCCGAGCTGATGAGCGACGGCGGCGGCGAGCGCCCCCACGGCAGATAGCTGCTGTTCGCGGGCCAGGGCAAGCTGGGTGGCGGTCAAGGCCTCTGACAATCGCCGCGCTTCTTCCGCCACCCGCCACGTATAGGCGGCAAAAAACAATATGCCGATCGCAAGCGCGGTAAATATACCCAGAATATAGGTCGGCGGCAGCGACGGTGCGGGACCTTTCCAGGGTAGCGGAAAATGCCATAGGGACAGCACCGAAATACAAGCTAATGCCAGGCCGCTCAGAGCAACGGTGCTGTTAAGAGACAGTACGGTCGCTGACACGGCGACTGGCGCCAGGAGCAGAAAGGCGAACGGGTTCTGCAGCCCACCCGTCAGGTAAAGCAGCACAGTTAGCTGGACGATATCAAACGCGAGATAACCCGAGACTTCCAGTTCGCCCAGCCGTTCAAATGGCCGCCCCGCCGCTGTCACGGCATTGAACAGAGCAGACACCGCCACTACGGCCAGGGCGGCCAGGATCGGCAGCCCAAAGTCGAGACCGAAATGAACCACCAGAAGGGCCACCAACTGACCCAGGATCGCCACCCAGCGGATCAGCGCCAGAGTTCGAAGCTGAATTCGAGCCGAGCCGCCAAATACCGGCAAATTCGTCATCTTTCCTTTCATCACCGCAATCCCCGCCTCCGCGGAATGGCAAACCGTGTCTTGAGACACCAGCTAATTCTATCGCAAGGTAAGCATCAAGACGTCGGTGCCTGAAACAGGCTGGTGTGAAGCAAAATTTCGCGCCATATAGATGGGTAATGAAAGAAGCAGCCATCCGCGTCAATGGACTAACAAAGATCTACGGCAAGACTGTTGCCGTCGACAACATTGCGTTCGAGGTAAAAACCAATTCGATCACGGCGCTCCTGGGCGGCAACGGCGCGGGGAAGACGACGACAATCGCGATGTTGCTCGGGCTTCTATTGCCAACCAGCGGCAGCATCGAGGTCCTGGGCGAAAATATGATCCGCTCACGCCATCGTGTCCTGTCACGAATGAATTTTGGATCGCCCTATGTCGATCTGCCAAAACGCCTGACCGTCCGGGAAAACCTGCGGGTATTTGCCGCCCTTTACGGCATGACAGACGCCAAGGGCCGGATTGGACAACTGGTCGACGAGCTCGACCTTGGCGATTTTATCGATCGGCCAACCGGTCAGCTGTCCTCGGGCCAGAGCACGCGGGGCGCCCTCGCCAAGGCCTTGATCAATGCCCCGGAGCTTCTGTTGCTTGACGAACCGACCGCATCGCTCGACCCTGATACGGCCGACTGGGTGCGCGGATATCTCGAAGGATATCGAGACGCGACCGGCGCCACAATTTTACTTGCCTCCCATAACATGGGCGAAGTCGAGCGAATGGGGTCGGACGTTTTGATGATGAAGCAAGGACGCATCGTCGATTGCGGGTCTCCCAAGGATCTGATTGCGCGCCATGGCCGGCAGACGCTCGAGGAGGTTTTTCTCGATATTGCTCGCGCAAACCACTCTTCCGCCACCGCCACACTATGACTGAACGGAAGGGACGGAACCCGTGAACGAAGCCCCGAATCAAACGATAGCGGCGCATCCAAAACCCGCGCCGCCGATCGCGGGCCGATACCCCGATAGACCGTTCTCGCCGCGGCGAATTGGCGCGATGGCGCTACGCTATCTATTTCTGTTGCGCAGTTCATGGACGCGTATCGTGGAGCTGGCCTATTGGCCCATCATGCAAATGATCATGTGGGGCTTCATGACAGAGTTCCTGTTACGCAGCGCTTCACCGGTTCTAAAGGCTGCCGGGATGCTGATTGCCGCCGTCCTGCTGTGGGATGTGATGTTCCGCAGCAATATCGGGGTCGCTATATCCTTCCTGGAAGAAATGTGGTCACGTAATCTCGCGCAATTGTTTGCCAGCCCGCTCCGACCCTACGAATGGGCCCTGTCGCTGCTGACGATCAGCCTTGTCCGCACCCTGATCGGCGTGCTGCCGGCCGCGCTACTGGCCATCCCACTCTATAATTATTCCATCTTTGATATGGGCCTGCCCTTGATTGCGTTCTTCGCCAACCTGATGATTTTCGGCGGCGCGGTGGGGCTCGCGGTATCGGCTCTGATACTGCGATACGGAATGGGCGCGGAAAGCCTGGCATGGGTGGGCATCTTCGCTATCGCGCCGATAAGCGGGATTTATTACCCCATCGACACCTTGCCACACTGGCTGCAGACGGTCGCCTGGGCCCTGCCGTCGGCGGCGGTTTTCGAGGGCATGCGCACCGTCCTCGCCGACGGGGTCTTTCGCACCGATCTGTTCTACAGGGCAATATTGCTCAATGTGGTCTACATGATGGCCGGGCTCGCCATATTCCTGGCGGTTTTTCGAATCGCCCGCAAACGCGGATTGTTGTTGCAGGCCGGTGAATAGAAGTGTTCAAAAGTTCCCCTGAATTCGGCGCGATACAAAGGTTCTACAATTAACTTAAGACCGCCATCCAGGTGTCGGGAATTTTTACACCTGCCGCCCAAAGGGTACCGGTCCAGAACCGCAACCCATTGAAAAATTTCATTTTAACCCGCTTGGCATCATTCTTGCATTGTTCTGTTACGAGCTCGAGCGCGTGTGCATTGGAGTGCACGATATTAATTACTCTAACAACGAGAACACCAATGAACACCCTGCATAGAATAAGCCCAGCCGAAATACTTGCCGCGCTCGATAGTGAAGCCCATGAAGATAAAGAAAACATAATCTTTAATCTTGCGGTTACCGGCAACTGGGGTGGCCATGGCCGCATAGATTTCAGCGCCCCCAGCGGGTCGAGCACCGGACCCTTCCGGGAAATCAATTCCTTCTCTTTCGTCGCGACGTCATCCTTCGGTACCGCGGCGTTCGCGGCGGTCGATCTTGCGTTCGCATATTGGACCGTCGGATCTTCCGGATTGATGAACAGTTTTTCCATCCTGACCAATCCGGTGGATGGTTTTTCACTTTCGATACAGTTCGGCCAGGACGCAGCGAAGCTGGAAGGGAAAAAATTCCGGACCCTGGAAGCCGGCACGCTGACACATTCGGCCACCCAGCCCAGCCCGAAGAATCAATATGAAATTTTGGAACGCCAGTGGACCGGCGGGCCTGTCCTGCGGCAGGTGAAATAATCAGCTATCCACTAGAGGTTGGCTTTATCGAAATCAAATCGCACAGGCTCGATGTCACCTTTAAAAATCTGGCTGACGCGGTCATCCGACAGCGGGAAACTCATCTGACTATTGCGCATGGGAATGCGCAGCCGCTGCAGTTCAACAGAAAGGCCGGTAAGGAGGTCCCAGTCGGCCTGGCTCAAATCATCGGATTCGAGCCCCATAATGCCTTTCAGCATATGGCCGAATTCATCGTCGTAAACCTTGGCGCAGGCGTGGGCGATAAGATCATCGGCCCCGCCCCGCCCCGCGAGCCGCATGCCCTCCGAGAACATCGTGCAGTAACCGCCCTCGGTGAAGAAACAGGCGCGTTCGCCAACGGCGCCATATTCATCTTTAATTTCCGCCCTACGATCCCTTAAGACGCTATTGTCAGGCCAGTCAGGCACGTCGCGAAGCAGGGACGGACTTAGTTTTTCGTCGTCGTCATCGCAAAGCGCATCATAGCAGCCCGTTGACGAAGTCTGCACTGGACGGATGCGGCGTGGTCTGATTCTCTGATGTCCTGATTTG
>JAQBTY010000469.1 GCA_027624735.1 Pseudomonadota bacterium
AACCCGTTGGAAATCAGGCAGGTGTTGGGATCCTCGCACTGGTAATAGCGCGCGATCCACATTTTATGCGCCCCCACGTCGGACAACAGAATATCGGAAGGCGCCAGGAAGGCCCGCACATCGTTGAGGATGCGCTGCGGTTTCATGGGAAAAGACTCGTCATCTTTTTCGGCCGCCAGATCGTCGCCGATGGTCTGGCGCAGGTTGGCCCATTTGCCGATATCGAAGAACGGCAGCAGATCGAGGTGACGGCGATTGAATTCCTCGTTGATCTGCCACAGCGCATCCGCCAGGTCGGCCACCAAATCGACTTCCACCGGGTAATGCTGATCTACCTCGGCGGGCAGGAAATCGATGTGGACGATCTTGTGCTTGCGGGCGGCATTCCACGATTCCGGCGCATATTCGACCAGATCGTACCCGACGGTAATCACCACGTCGGCCTCGGCAAAGGCCTGGTTGACGTGATCGCGGCCCTGCAGACCGATGGTGTAGAGGCAGTGCGGGTCGCTCATCGCCACCGCGCCCTTGCCCATGAAGGTATTGACGCACGGGATACCGAGCTTGCGGACAAAGCGCCGCAACTGGGTCGAGGCGCGCTTGCGCACAGCCCCGTTGCCGGCCAGCACGATCGGCGATTTGGCGTTGGAAATCAGATCGACGGCCCGCGCGATGGCCTTATGATCGGCGGCGGGCCGGCGCGTCGGGATGACCGGCATGGGCGGCTCGTCGCTGTCGCGCTTGGCGACGTCCTCGGGCAGCTCGATGACGCAGACGCCGGGCTTTTCCTGAACCGCGATCTTGAACGCCTTGCGCACGATCTCGGGCAGCGATTCGGCGGTATGAATGCCGTGCGCCCATTTGGTGATCGGCCGGAACATGCCGATGGCATCCATGTTCTGGTGGCTTTCCTTATGGAGCCGCCGGGTATTGCCCTGGCCGATGATGGCGACCACCGGGGAGCGGTCCATGTTGGCGGCGGCCAGGCCGGTCACCAGATTGGTGGCGCCGGGCCCCAGGGTCGCCAGACAAACCCCGGCCTTGCCGGTCAGCCGCCCGTAAGTATCGGCCATGAAGGCCGCCGCCTGTTCGTGACGGCACAGCACGAACTCGATGGGGCTGTCCATCAGCGAAATCATGAAGTCGGCGTTTTCCTCGCCCGGCACGCCGAAGATGCGCTCTACCCCTTCGGCCTCGAGGCACTTCACGAACAGATCGGATGCTTTCATGGTTGCCTCCTTTAAAAAAGCCAAGCCAGGGCGGGCCGGTCTCAGACCGGCCCCTACAGACGTCTCAAAATAACGTAGGGGCGGGTCTGAGACCCGCCCGCAAGCTCCGGCATCTACCCGTTGCCGGTCTCGCCCAGCCAGCGGAAATACGGGTCCTGCATGTTTTTCAGCTCGGCGATCTCATCCTCGGTGAACCACTTGGAGAAATCCATCTGGTCCACCGGATAGACCGCGCGTTCATAGACCTGCACGCCAAGCGGCGCGGTGGCGTCGATCCCCATGCCGCCGTCCGATACCGAAATGTTGCCGATCTTGCGTTCCGACGGCTGGAAGGCCTGGCCGCGGCCATAATCGTTATAGACCACGTAATCCTTGGTCGCCGACGCGCGTGACTGGATCGCCCACATGACATCTTCGGGCTGCCACGGATCGATGTCGTCATCGACCACCACCACCAGCCGCATGCCGCGATAAAGCCCCATGATGGCGGTCAGAATATTGCGCTGCATGCCTTCGTCCGAGCGGCGGCGTTTCTTGACCTGGATCACCAGCCCGCCCCACAGCGTGAGGCCGAGCCAGGTGGCGACGTCCTTGACGAAACCCGGCGCCATGCGCTCGCACAGCTCGAACACGCTGGCGCACATGAACGGCGCTTCGTACCAGAAGGCGCCGAAATGGGGCGTGTAGACGATCGGGTTCTTCTTGCGCCGCGTTACCGCGGTCAGCTCGAACGCCCGCGGCGTGCGGTAGGCATGGCCCATGGTCCGCGCCCATTCGGGATGCAGCAGGGCGACGCCCTGGCGGCCGAGCTCTTCGGCTTCCGCGGTCTCCCACACTCGTTCGCCTTCGAGGATGTACCCTTCCAGCGACCATTCGGCATTGGCGATGGTGTAGGCATCCACCGTCTGCGCCTTGACCACATCGACCGGAAAACCCTGGATCGCACCGGCGAACCCGAGCTTGTCGGTCTGGCCGGGGAAAATCACCGGATTCATGGTCGACACCGACACCAGCTCCGGCCCCACCGGCGGGCAGATGTTCACCGTCACCGGCACTTTCTTGCCGGGGTGGTGCGAGCAGATCACATCGCCGGCGCCGCCCGGCACCATATTGATCGAGGCGTATTTCTGGCCCTCGCGGAACGACATGCGGTACATGGAAATCTGGCTGCCGCCACCCGGCACCCACGGCTCGCCCATGAACAAATGCGACCCGGCGCCGAAGATTCGCCCGCCATCGTTGAAGGTATGCTGGGCGACCGGAATGATCTCCTCGATGTGGTGGAAATCCTTGCCCGGGATCAGGGTTTCCTCATGCACCGGCGCGTCGCTGACCACGCGCGGCGGGATCGGGTTGGTCACCTGTTTCAGAAGCTGGTGTTTGATGTCGCGAAAATCCTCGCAGCCATGGAACCGGCACACCCGCTCTTTCCGCGAATACAAATTGGAGATCATCCGCGTGTTGGGATAGCCCTTGATGTTGTTGGCGACGATCACCTTGGAATTGTCGAACGCCTTGGTGATGGTGCACATCTCCACATGGGGATCGACCTCCGCATCGATGTAGTGCACATCGTCGCCAAGCCAGTCGAGCGTCGAGCGCAGATCGACCAGCGCTTCTTCCCGCGTCTGCCCGTTCGCGCCTTTTTCCTCGAGCTTCACCGCCATCCGGTCCGCCATGATCTGTCCTCCCGCAGGTTGAATTTTGTATGTGTACAAACAATTATCGGCCAGCGTCAACCGAGCTTAAATCAGGGGTATTAGAGCGTTTTCAGCGCGTTCCCGTAACCCCTTCTCGTCATTGCCGGGCTTGACCCGGGTATCCAGGATTTCGGAAGTCTGGATT
>JAQBTY010000036.1 GCA_027624735.1 Pseudomonadota bacterium
AAGCCGGTCGCGCAAACACTACATCTAGCGCCACCTGAGTCAACGGGATAAGCCGCGAATCAAGTGTCTCCTCTCGCTTATGATGAAGAGGACAGCCAGGTCGAAATAGGTCTGGGAGACGATGTCCTTGCCAGCGACTGATCTAATTCTCTCCGCTCACCCTTTATTAACTTTATCCCATTAAGTATACGCCCGTTTGAACGTGCCCGACAAAGGGTACCCTGGTCGAATCTATCGAGAGGAGCCTAAATATGGCTACCAAGTCTGTTTCTAAGAAAAAGCCTAGCGCGACTGCCAAGCCGCGCACCAAGGCAGCGACAACGCGTCGGCCGGCGGCCAGGAAGAGCACCGCCCGGTCCCGCGTGTCTGCTGTTAAGACTGCAACTAAGAAGGTCGTTCGTAAGACTGTCGCACGGAAGGCCGTTCGTAAGCCTGTGGCGAAGAAGGCCGTTCGTAAGACTGTCGCGAAGAAGGTCGTTCGTAAGACTGTCGCGAAGAAGGCCGTTCGTAAGACTGTCGCGAAGAAGGCCGTTCGTAAGCCTGTCGCACGGAAGGCCGTTCGTAAGCCTGCGGCGAAGAAGGCCGTTCGTAAGACTGTCGCACGGAAGGCCGTTCGGAAGACTGTGGCGAAGAAGGCCGTTCGGAAGCCGGCTGCACGTAAATCGTCCGCAGCCCGTAAAAACCCCGTGCATAGCCAGCTTGCAAGGCTTCGCAAGGGAATCAAAAAGGTGAATGTACGTTCGTCCGCGAAAAAGCCGGCGCGCGCGCGTCGGGCGTTTCGTCGGGCTGCATAAACCGATCCTATCTACAAAGACCATGAAAACGGCGGCCTAAGGGCCGCCGTTTTCTGTTGGGCAAAGGACCTCCCGCTGAATTTGTGATTTCGGTCAGGGTCTTGAACCCTCGATCAGGTTGAATGATAGTCCGTTGGCAACGCCACAATGACGGACAAAATATTTGACCTACACAAATCCCGAAGAAATGGATGCCGTCGAAATCTCGCAACCTGGCGGGCCCGAGGTTCTTAAATTAGTCAAACGTCCGGTGCCTGAAGCCGCGCCGGGAGAGATCCTGATCAAGGTGGTATCCGCCGGACTGAATGGCGCCGATCTCTCACAGAGAAAGGGCGCCTATCCGATGCCTCCCGGGGTCACGGATATCCCAGGACTGGAAGTCGCCGGCAGTGTCGTGGCGCTGGGGCAAGGCGTTCAAAATATTGCCATCGGCGATGCGGTTTGCGCGTTGATCGCGGGCGGTGGATACGCCGAATATGCGTCGGCGCCGCGGGAACAATGCATGCCGATTCCGTTTGGCGTCGAACTTAAAGACGCCGGCGGTCTTCCCGAAACTTTCTGTACCGTGTGGACCAATTTATTCGAGAGAGGCGCGCTTGCAGCCGGTGAAACCGCCCTCATTCAAGGGGGGACGAGCGGGATCGGGTGTGCCGCCATTCAAATGGCGAAGGCGTTCGGAGCGAAGGTACTCGCTACCGCGCGGACGGACGAAAAATGCAGCGCCATGACGCGTCTTGGCGCGGACAGAGCGATCAACTATTCCACCGAAAATTTTCTTGAGGTCTGCCGTGATTTTACGGATGGGCGCGGGGTGGATGTCATTCTTGACATCGTTGGCGGTCCTTATATTCCGATGGAGCTGGAGTTGCTGGCCTTTGGCGGGCGGCTCGTGTTCGTCAATCTAAAAGCCGGCAGAATTGTCGAAGCGGATTTCGGGCATATCCACGCAAAACATCTCACCATCACGGGGTCACGCCTGCGTCCCCGCTCGATTGAAGAAAAGGGCAATATTTGTCGGCAGCTTGAAACGAGGGTTTGGCCGTACTTTGCGGACGGGACCATCAAGCCTGAAACCTATCGGATATTTCCGCTCGCCGAAGCGGCAGAGGCTCACCGGCTGATGGAACGTAGCGACCATATCGGAAAAATTATTCTGGCGCCGTAGACGTCATATTCAGTTTGACGGGGTGCCGTTTGACGACCACCGATCCCGAGGATTTGAACCGGACGAGGTTTACCGTGCCGGCAAGATCCGGCGAGCCCGAATAATGCGCGCAAACGTCTTTTCGCCGGCCGACCCGTTTTGGCGTGTTCCAATGGCCCAATGCGACGTAATCCGCACCCGTAGCGGCGAGTTCGTCGTCGCTGATCAGCCACGACGCCCGCAGAGACGTGGATAGGTCGGGCGCCGGCTCGTAGTGCCCATGGGCCGCGGCAATCTGCCACCGGGTGGTGCGTGCTCTCGGCGATCTGAGGGGCGCCATATCTTCATAATGACGATGGGCGTGTCCCCAGATTTCCAACTCAATTGAGGGAAAGAGGACAGCCTTTGGGTGTGTGACGCCGAGGACATAAACATTGTCAGGGTCGGAGATACCGCTGCGATGATAAACAGAATTATCGATCGCCGGATCGTGGTTGCCCGGCAAGATAACGATGTCGATGGGTGTTTCGTCCAATATTTTCGCTGTTTCCCGCAGGAGGGCGTCCGGCAACCGGTTATGTTCGAAGATGTCCCCGGTCAACAGGACTATATTGGCCTCAACCTCTCTCGCGGCGGTCAGCACGCAGCGTAGCGGGCCGTTGCCGTCTCCACCAAAGGCGCGTGCGGTGTAGCTGTCGTCCACATGCAGATCCGAACTGTGGACTACGATTACATCGGCATTCGTCATGGCGTGGGAAACTTCTTAGGGAAATTATAAAGATAAAGATAGAGGCTGGCTGATCTCAGGGCAACCCAAGGACATTTTTTGCGATCACGCTGCGTTGTATTTCGCTGCTGCCGCCATAGATGGAGTTTCGCCGCGATTCGCGAAAATACGCGCTAGCCTCAACCGGGCCCTCTGGTGTTTCGAATGCGTCAAGCTCTGCACCGTTCGGGCCTGCGGCGTCAAGCATCAGGTCTCCAATGGTTTGCGCCGTATTGGTTCCCAACAGCTTGATAAAAGACGAGCCGGAACCGATTTTCTGATCCGCTTTTACCAACGCAACGGAATGAGCGACCACCGCCGATTGAGCGAGGACGTCGAGTTCGACGCGGATGAGTTTTTCCTTAAAGACCGGATCATCCATTGCACCAGTGGCTCGTGCCAGTTTTTTGAGCATTTCCAGACTATCGATAGCGAATTGCGGGCTGGCGTTTCCAATACGCTCGTGATCCAGCAGCGCCTTGGCCAAGCGCCACCCATCATTAACGTTCCCGACGATATTTTTTTCGGGGACGCGGACATTATCGAAGAACACCTCCGCGAACTCATCGTCATCGGCGATGGTCCGGATCGGCCGTATGGTGATACCCTCGGTCGCCAGATCGATAAGGATCATGCTGATGCCGGCCTGCTTGCGTGGCGCATCCTGATCGGTGCGTACGAGCGCGAACATCCATTGCGCATGGTGGCCCCATGTCGTCCATATTTTCTGTCCATTGACGACGAAATGGTCGCCATCAAGGTCGGCCCTGGTCCGCAGGCTGGCAAGATCGGATCCGGCGTTGGGCTCGGAATAACCCTGGCACCAAAAGATCTCACCGGTCAGCATCTTCGGCAAGTGCTGTGCTTTTTGTTCCGCGGTACCATACTGCATCAAAATCGGCCCAATATGGCCGAGTGCCTGACGCGACGTGATGGGAGCGCCAGCACGGCCAAATTCTTCAAGCATGATGAGCTGCTGGCTAAGCGTCGCTTCCATGCCGCCAAATTCCCTTGGCCAGTTCGGTGCGATCCAGCCTTTTTCGTACAGTTTCTTGTGCCAGGAACGCATGAGTTCAGGTGGTGGACGTGTCACCCAGCCGAGGAGTTCCTCAGGCAGGTTTTCTTCAAGCCAGTCGCGCACCGCCAAGCGAAAATCGGCATCCTCTTTGCTGTCTTTCATGAAACTGAATGTACTCATGGTAAGCCGAGGACACGTTTTGCGGTTACGCTGCGTTGAATTTCGCTGGTGCCGGCGAAAATCGAATTTCGGCGCGCCTGGCGGAAAAAGCCGCCTGCATCGATGGGCCCGTCCGGTGTATCGATTGCCTCAAGATCAGCACCGTGCGACCCGACTGCCTCCAGCAGTAAATCACCAATTTCCTGCACGGTATCGGTACCGACCAGCTTGATGAACGAGGATCCCGCGCCGATCGGCATATCGGCATTGGCCAGCTCGACCGTGTGGGCGAATACCGCTGCCTGGGCAAGGATATCCAACTCAATTCGGGTGATCTTATCCTGGAAGACAGGGTCATCCATGGCGCCGGTAGCCCGGGCGATCTTCTTTAACCGATCAAGCCCGTCGATGGCCAGTTGCGGGCTGGCGTTGCCGATGCGTTCGTGATCCATCAACGCCTTGGCCACAGTCCAGCCGGCATTCATTTCACCAATCAGGTTTCCCGCCGGAACGCGAACGTTGTCGAAAAACACCTCGCAGAATTCTTCATCGTCGGCGATGGTTTTTATCGGCCGGATGGTAATGCCGTCGGTTGCCAAATCGATAAGGATCAGGCTGATGCCGGCCTGCTTGCGCGGGGCGTCCTGATCGGTGCGGACCAGGGCGTACATCCAGTGCGCGTGATGCGCCCAGGTGGTCCATATTTTTTGCCCGTTGACCACGAATTGATCGCCATCCAGATCGGCGCGGGTCCGCAGACTTGCCAGATCGGACCCGGCATTGGGCTCGGAATATCCCTGACACCAGTGAACCTCGCCCGACAGCATCTTGGGCAGGTGCCGGGCTTTCTGCTGCGTCGTGCCATAGCGCATCAGGATCGGGCCAATATGACCCAAAGCCTGGCGGGACAGCACCGGTGCGCCGATACGCCCGGATTCTTCCTGCAGGATCAACCGTTGGGTAAGTGGCATATTGGTGCCGCCATATTCGGTTGGCCAATGGGGCGCGATCCACCCTTTTTCAAAAAGCTTCCTGTGCCACGGGGTAATAAGTTCGGGGGGCGGGCGGACCGACCAGCCACGCAGTTCCTTGGGCAGGTTTTCTTCAAACCATTCGCGCGCGTCCCGGCGAAAAGCCGCATCCTCTTTGCTGTCTTGCAGGAAACTGAATGTACTCATCTGGGGCGGTCGTCCTACCGGTCGGGTTCGAAGGCAAAATACTCGAAATCTTCGTTTATCGTATCCCAGCAGACCCGAACCGGCATACCGATCTCGACATCGTCGATGGGGCAGTTGTGCAGCAGGCTCATCAGCCGCACGCCTTCTTCGAGCTCGACCGCCGCGATAATGTAAGGTTCCTTCCCTTCGAAACCGGCCGCGGGGATGTGTGTTTCCGTATAGGAATAGAGACTACCTTTTCCGGAAACCTCCCGCCATTCCAGATTCTGTTTTCCGGTATGGACGCTGATCGCGCGCGGATAGAACTGATACTTGCCTGCTTCGGGATCATACTGCAGCAGGAATTTGTGGTCGTTGATTCCGTCCCAGAAAGTTTTCGTGATGTTGGTCGGTGTCGGGGCCGGACGCGGCCTTTTAGGTCTTTCTGCCATTATCCACGCTCCAGAATTAAGACTGCGCTGTTTCCCCAGTTTCTGACATAGGGGATGGTGCCGATGCCCGTAACCATGGCGGTGCTGGGGTCCGGGATCTGCCGGTCGGTTGCTTCCTTGAATAACTGGC
The DNA here is from genome assembly GCA_027624735.1 of Pseudomonadota bacterium. Lineage (GTDB taxonomy): Bacteria > Pseudomonadota > Alphaproteobacteria > MPNO01 > UBA2964 > JAQBTY01. The sequence continues at coordinate 5,621 of JAQBTY010000036.1, forward strand.
GGATGGCTTCGATCAAATTCAACTGGCCGCCGGCGAGACCCGGTTGACCGGCCGAAATCTGGCCGCCGCCGGTATTCATGGGCAGCTTTCCGGTCGGCGACAGATCGGTCGATAACAGAAACTCGGACCCTTCGCCCCGACCGCAAAACCCGATTTGTTCGAGCTGCAGCATTTCGGCGATCAGAAAATCGTCATAGGGGTGGAACTGGTCGATGTCATCGGTCGACATATTGGCTTTTTCCAGCGCCTGAGGCCCAACCACTGAAAACCCGGTTTCGGTGATGTTGGGTAATTGCTCACGAATGTTGAAATTGACGATTTCCGCATAGGAAATCGGATGGACCATTTTCTTGACGCCCATCCTCTTCGCGCGTTCCGTCGTCGTGATCAGGATCGCGTTGCCGCCATCGCACGGCATAACCGAATCAAGCAGCCTGAGTGGCGTCGATACCACCCGCGAGGTCAGATAATCCTCGACCGTCATTGGTTTGCGAAGACCCTCCACGGCGTTCTCATTGACCACGGCGCCGTTTCGCTGGGCGACGGCCAACTTGCCCAACGCTTCGAATTTCAAATCATATTTATGCATGTAGCGGTGCATGAGAAGCCCAAAGGCGCCTGGCGGACCCTGGATACCTGTCGGGTTGCGAAATTCCGACCGGTAAGACCGCTGATCGTCGACTCGTCTCGTGGTTGGCGTGGCCGCCGCGATGGACAGAACCATTTCACAATAGCCGGACTGGATGGCCGATGCCGCACGGGCCACATTGGCCAGCATGGCGGCGCCGCCCAGATCGGTGGTCTGCGTCCAGGTCGTGGTCAGCCCCAGATGATCGCCGAGATAGTTGGAATAAAAATTATTGCCGGCTTCGCTCGACGGCAGAACGGTCGCCATGCCGTCGATGTCCTTGGTGCCTAGTCCCGCATACTCGAGCACCTTTGATGTTGCCTCAGCGGCGACATCATAGGTGGATCGGCCGGACCGCCGTTCGATCTTGGTTTCGGAATAGCCGATTATGGCTATGTCCTTGTTTTTCAAACTATTGATCACGGTGTGTCCCCATGCTCCGTTCAGTTTTTCGTGAAATGGTCCGCTGATGGCTCCAGAAAGAAGGGCTTCGCGTTATCGCGGAGCCCTTCTCTAGGTCGCTAGGGTGTGGTCGCCCATTTTAGTCTCTCGGCCAGCGCGGCATCGGTTGCCATTACCTCTTCCACGACTTTCTGCAAATCCGCGCCCCCCATCGGGCTAATCGGAATATCGCGCTTTTTCAGATCGTCGAGGAACGCCTTGTCGTTGACCATCCGGTCGAAACCATCGCGAAGCGCCTTTCCCGCCGCGGCCGAAAGACCGGGCGGCGCGGAAAAGTTTCGGCCGATAACTTCGCTGCTGCTCAGCAATTTGAATATTTTCTTTGCTTCCGCGGTTTTTGCGATTTCGATCAGGGTCGGGACATCCGGCAGTTCAGGGTCCCGATCGTAACCCATGAAGTAGAAGACACTGACCTTCTTGTCACGCAGCAGATGCGCTTTTCTCTTGCTCAGGACCGACCAGCCAATGGCTGTTCCCTCCACTTCGCCGCGTTCCATCGCGGCCAGCATGGGAGACGATCCCTTATAGCCTTTTATGATCTTGAATTTTGTCCCGACCAGCTTGTTCAGCGCGTTGCCGGTCATACTTGTCGGGCCCATTGGCGAGCCGGTGGCCCATATAAGCTGTTTCGTCATGGCGTCCGCCATCGATTTGACGCTGGCGGTGTGCCACACAATGCCGACCGAATCGCCCGCCGCAATTCGGCCGATCCAGAACAATTTCTCCGGGTTGTATTTCGCCGGTCGTCCCAGAAGCTTGTTCAGCGCCATGGTCGACCCAAGCGCGGCAATCATCGATCCGTCTTTCCGGGCAACGTTGTAAAGAAAATTGGCGGCCTTCACGCTGCTGGCGCCGGGCATGTTCTGGACGACGATGGTCGGTTTGCCGGGGATGTATTGACCGTAGTACCGGGCCACCAGGCGGGCGGCGAAATCGAATCCGCCGCCGGCGGCATAACCGACGATCATGGTGATTTGTTTGCCCTTGTAATAATCCTCCGCTGTCGCCGCTGTACCCCACATGCCGGCGACAATGGCGCACGCGGACAGGCCTGCTATGGCGAACTTTCGCATCATTGACTGCTCCCTGTTTATAGTGGCAACGCAGAAACGCATTGCGATATTTATTATCTTTGACTTTTTTTGAACGTTAGAAGGCGACGGATGGTTCTGTCAACCGGTGGTGTAGCGCGGACCCTTGTTCGTCGATAGCGATTGCGACACACTTGGGCAAACAGTGTCGGTAAACAATAACAGGGGATGCCATGACGACGGCAAAAGTCGAAGCGCTGCTCAATCCAACCAGCATCGCGATCCTCGGGGCGCGGGAAAACCCAACCGGTTGGACCGCCCGCATATTCGGAACGCTCCAACGGTTCGGTTTCCCCGGACCGGTCTATCCCGTGAATCCCCGCCACGACGAGATCTGGGGCGTGCCCTGCTACGCCGATCTGGCCGATCTTCCGGCCGTGCCCGATCATCTGGTTGTTATGCGCGCCGCGGCGAATGTTTCGGAAATCCTGCGCGAAGCCGCCGCCATGGGCACGCGAAGCGCTACTATTTACGCCGCCGGGTTTTCCGAAATGGCGACAGACCAGGGCCGTAAGCTCGAAGCGGAACTCGTCGAAGTCCTTGAGCAGACCGGCATCGCCATTTCCGGTCCGAACTGCCTCGGCAATCTGTCCGCGCGGGCACGGTTGTTGACGTTGCCCGATGACCGCATGCGGGACCTGGTTCCGGGCCCGGTCGCCATGGTCGGGCAAAGCGGGACGACCACACCCGGCATCGCCCGAACATTAATCGATCGGGGCGTCGACGTCGGCTACATCGTGACGAGCGGCAATGAAACCGGTCTGGCCGCGGCGGATTACATAGATTACTTCGTGACCGACCCCGAAATCCGGTTGATTTTCTGTCTGATAGAGGCCGTTCGGCGGCCGCAGGATTTCCTGAGCGCCTGCCGTCGGGCGCGCGCGGCCGGCAAACCGGTGGTCGCGCTCAAGATGGGGATATCCGATGGCGGCCGGGTCGCGACGCTGGCCCATACCGGCTCGTTAGCGGGCGCCGTCGAGGCGTTTGACGCTGTCGCGGGTGAGGCCGGCGTTATCCGCGTGCAAAGCGCCGATGAAGCGATAAATCTGATGGAGTTTTTGGTGCGCGCCGACGTGCCGCCCCTCGACGGCGTCGGCGTTCTCGTCAATTCGGGCGGCATTCGGGGATTGTCCGTCGATGCGGCCGATCGCCATGGCGTGACCGTGCCGGCCTTCGCACCGGACACTCTCAGCAAGATGAGGGCTCTAATGGGCGACGGTCCCCGTATCAGCAATCCGTTGGATGCGGCCCAGTTTCTCAACGAGCCCACTGAAACGGTTCTCGATCTTATCGAGATCATCCGAAACGACCCTGCCGTTGGCATGGTTCTCTTCCAGGAGGATTTGCCGCCGACGGAAGGGCTTAACGACGCAAACAAGCGCCGCGCCAACCGTGTGCTTAGCGTCATGAAGGGTATTGAGGCCAGGTTTCTGAAAGACGGCGGCAAGCCAATCGCCCTGACGTCACCGACCTCTTACGATTTGTCTGAATTTACCCGCGAGGTGCGAAAGGAATTTCCGCATCTTGCCGTTCTCAACGAACCCGAGCGTGCCTTCAGAACCATTCGAACCGTGCTCGACTACCGGGATCGAAAGGCGCAGGCCGAGGCGGCCTCCGATCGGATCCCCGCCTCATCACCTTCTCAGGAACTGGAGCGGATCAGGAATATCTCCCTGGCTGCCGCCGCCCCTTTGGCGATGAGCGAGCCGGATTCCAAAGCCCTCTTGAGAAGCTACCAAATTCCCCTGCCGCAAGAAGGTGTCGCTGCCACGGCGGAGGAAGCCGTCTCGATCGCTTCGCGTATCGGCTATCCCGTTGTGGTCAAAGCCGTCGCGGCGGCGTTGACCCATAAATCCGATGCCGGCGCCGTGCAGCTTGGGCTGGGGGACGCGCAATCCGTATCGCAGGCCTGTGCAACAATCGCCCGGAACGTGGCTTCCTACGATGCGGCAATCGAGCTGGAGGGGTGGCTGGTGGCGCAATCGGTGCCGGCCGGCCTCGAGCTGGTCATTGGGATACAAAACGACGCGGAAATGGGTCCCGTCGTCATGTTCGGCGCCGGCGGGGTGTGGCTGGAACTGGTCAAGGACGTGGCCTTCGCCGCACCCGGATTCGACCGGGCCGGGGCCGAACGGCTTATCGCCTCCACCAGGGCCAGCATTCTGTTAAACGGGTATCGCGGTGATGGACCCTATGATCGGGCGGCCGTAATCGATGCTCTTGTCGCCGTTGGACGGCTTGCCGCCGACGCCGGGGATGCGATCGACTCGTTGGATATCAACCCCTTCGTGGCTTTGCCGGCAGGGCAGGGCGCTTACGCTTTGGATGCCTTGGTCATCGTAAGGGCGAATGCTGATCGGTAAGGGGCTGAATAGTTAACCGTTCATTTATGGCGGTTTGGTAGGGTTGCCGGTGGGGAGAAGCCTGTTGGTTTTCTGTAGTCGGTCGCATTCATGAACCTGCTCGATCACGCCAAGAATATCGTCTGCGGCATCATCGCCGTCGCACTCGCCATGCTCGTGGCGACAGTAGAGGCCCTGTTGCCGAGCCGGCCGGACTGGCTGGAACGCGTTCAGGACCTTGCTCTTCGGCTGAAGTACAGGCCCAGTGGCGCTGAATCCGGGACTCCTGGCCCTGAAAAAGCGGAAACCCCCAGTGGCCCGGAGATGGACGCGGATCGGCTGCTGCTCGCTTACAACCAGCTTTGGCAGTTTGCTCACGGTATCCGTAGCAAAGGCCTTGCACTCGACGATAAATTTTGCGAACAGATCGAGCGGGAATGGACGGTAACGAAACTGTTGTCGTACCTGAAAAACGCCGACCGGTCGCTCCAGGACCGCGCGGAGAATTCTCTCGAATCCGCCTCCACATTCCTCGCCGCCGCGGCGTCCGGTAGCGAAAAGCCCTCCTGACGCTACGCAATTTCTCTCATAATTGACTGATCGTATCGGCCGACCGGGTCGATGCTTTCCCTCCCGCGCCGTCTCAAGTAGTTTCTTTGCCGGGATGCCGTCGACAGGACGGCGAAGGGGGACATGAGCGATGAAATTTCTTGTATTGCCGGGTGATGGCATCGGACCTGAAATCGTTGCGTCCGCGGTGGACGCGCTTGAAGCCCTCGACCGGCGATACGGTCTGAAAATCGAACTCGAGCGCCATGAGGTGGGCTTTGCAAGCCTGGAAAGAACCGGGTCGACGTTGCCGCCCGAGGTGATGGCGCTGGCGACCCAGGTCGACGGCGTGCTCCTCGGGCCGGTATCGACCGAGGATTATCCGCCGCTTGAGAAAGGCGGCATCAACCCGTCCTCGTGGTTTCGCAAGCAGCTGGATCTTTACGCCAATATCCGGCCCAGCTATGTGCGGCCCGGAGTCCCCTGTCATGCGGCTGACATGGATCTGGTCATCGTTCGCGAAAATACCGAGGGGTTTTATGCCGATCGCAACATGGCGGTGGGGTCGGGTGAGTTCATGCCGACGCCAGAGGTGGCGCTTGCCATCGGCAAGCTAACCACGGAAGGGTGCCGGCGTATCGCCGTCACCGCGTTCGAACTGGCCCGCCGGCGCCGGCGCCATGTGACAGCCGTGCACAAGGCCAATGTTCTGAAAATCTACAGCGGGCTGTTCCTCGATCAGGTTCGCAAGGTGGCGATGGATTATCCCGACGTGGAACTGGACACGGTTATTGTCGACGCCATGGCGGCTCTTCTCATCCGCGAACCCCAGCGTTTCGACGTGGTCGTAACGACCAACATGTTCGGCGACATTTTGTCCGATGAAGCATCGGAAATTGCCGGCGGGCTGGGACTGGCGGGATCGCTGAATGCGGGCGACAAATTCGCGGTCGCCCAGGCGGCACACGGGTCCGCCCCCGATATAGCGGGGCAGGACAAGGCCAACCCGGTCGCCTTTTTGCAATCGGTGGCGATGCTGCTTGAACACCTTGGCGCCAGGAAAGACAGGCGCGATCTGACCGATGCCGCGGAAACCCTGAAGCGTGAAACCGACGCCCTTCTGGCGTCGCCGGCGACCCGAACGCCGGACCTTGGCGGACGCTGCGGCACGAAAGCCTTTACCGCTGCGCTGGTGGCGGCGATCAACGCGGATTGAGCCAAAACAGCCGGAGCAGGGGCGAGTCCCCTCGCCTTTACGCCTTAATGTTTCATGTTTTGATGACTGTGACCGTGGCCGTCCCCGTGCTTCATATCGCCCATGGGTCCGGCGGCGCCGATCTTGCCCACCTTCACACTGACCTGCATTTTGCCGGCTTTCTCAAAAACCACGGTCAGCGGGAAGGCATCGCCTTCTTTCAACTTGCGGGTCAGACCCATGAGCATCACGTGATGACCGCCGGGTTTCAGCGAGACCGATGTGCCGGCGGGCACGACGATATTCTCAAGCGGCCGCATGCGCATGATCTCGCCGTCCATTTTGTGCGTGTGCAGCCCTGCGTGTCTCGCGACATCGGCTGTTACGCCGACCACCTTAACGTCGGTTTTCCCCCTGTTGGCGACCGTGAAATAGGCCGCGCCGTTTTGCCCGACCGAGGCGCGCGCCCAGGGGCTTTCGATCATGATTTTTTCGCCGTGCATGGTGTCGGTCGGGGGGCTGGTCATATTCATTTTATGGCCGGGGGCATGATCGGCGGCAAGGGCCGGCGCGCTGGCCAGCAAGGCGGTGGCGACCGCCAGGGCAATTGATTTATTCATAGGTGACTCCATCCAATGTTCCGGCGCATGTCCGGAAATTTTTCTATTCTAACACTGATTCTAAAGCGGATTGGAGGGGTCAGGCGGGCGGCGCCCTTGCATGGAATTGAAGCGCGTGGAATTGCGGGGCAAAGGCAGGTTCAGCATAGCCGTATGTCAGGACAACAGGATGACCGCCCCGGATGGTGACGGCGCTTGCACGGCCGGCTGGGGCCTCGAAGCCGCCGGTGAAAAGACACAGGCTGCAATGAAGGGCGGCGGCAGCCGGCTCATTGGGCAGGTCGGTGGCCGGTGTCGCGCCTGCTTGGCCGCCGCTCGCCAGGCAGAGCGAAAAATTGTCGCCAAATATGCCCGATACGGACGCGGCCGCCGATGGGGCCGCGGGTACGGCAAAATTCGCGACGACGGCGAGTACCGCGAGGCAGGTTCGCCACAAAGGGCGTTTCGATAGAACGCTTGGCGCTGACATGGTGCCGTCTGATTTCAAAACAAACTACATTATAGGTTGTATCGACCGGAATTTCAATAATTTAACCCAATTCGCGGATCGCCGCACGCAGCCTGTCCGGTGTGCACGGTGCACGCGTGACGCGGATTCCGGTTGCATGGTAGATGCCGCCGAAAATTGCTGGCGCCGTCGCGCAGAGCGCCGGTTCGCCGACGCCTTTCGCGCCCCATGGCCCGGTGGGTTCGGGCTCCTCGATGATATGGGTCTTGATCGGTGGTATGTCGCCGATGGTGGGGATCAGATAATCGTGCAGATTTTCAGTTCGGCCGGGGATATATTCCTCCATGAGCGCGAAGCCCAGACCCTGTGCGACGCCCCCATGAATCTGCCCTTCGACCTGCTGCGGATTGAGCGCGCGTCCCACGTCATGGGCAGCGGCGATGCGGATGATTTTGACCGTTCCCAGGTCCAGATCGACCGACACGTCGGCGATCTGGGCGGCGAATCCATAGGTTCCGTATGGCTTGCCCTGGCCAAGTTCGTCGAGCGGCTCGGTGGGTGGGTCGAAATACCCCTCGCCGATCAGCACGTCGCCGCCCTTCAGTTCTTCCAGGGTGCTCAGGTCGATTTCACGATTGTTGCCGCCGTCCGATGCGACGATATGGCCGTTTCTGACCTCCAACACCGCGTCGGGGCCGACATTGGCAAGGCGCAGGATCTGGGCCCGCAAATGCTCGCCGGCCAGCTTCGCCGCGTTGCCGGAAACATAAGCCTGCCGGGAGGCCGAGCTCTTGCCTGAATCCGGCGTCCGATCGGTGTCACCCCAGACCAGATTGATCCGGTTCATGGCCATGCCGAGCCCATCCGCCACCGCCTGAACCATCGTTGTGTTGGTGCCCTGCCCGATATCCTGCGCGCCGGAATAAAGCGTGACCGTGCCGTCCCTGGCGATACCGATTCTCATGGTCGATGGGTTGGGAATTGACGTATTGCCGCAGCCGTACCACATGCAGCCGACCCCGACGCCGCGGCGCAGCCGGCCGGACGTGGCCGCATTGTGCCGTTCGGCCTCCGCACGCCACGCCGTCCAGTCGTCCCGCAGAACCGCCAGGCATTGATCGAGCGGCGCGCTTTGCAGCAACTGGCCGGTGGCGGTCGGCGTGTTGCTGCGTAGCGCGTTGAGATAGCGAAATTCCAACGGATCGATGCCGGCTTTCTCCGCCATCATGTCCATCAGCGCGTCATGGGCGATGGCCGCCTGGGGAACGCCGAAGCCGCGGAACGCGCCGGCCGGTGTTTCGTTGGCGTAAAAGGCGCGGGATCTGGCGCGGACGGCGGGAACGAAATAAGGGCCGGTGGCGTGAATGGGGACCCGGTCCTTCACGGTCAGGCCCCAGGAAATGTACGCGCCGGTGTTGAAGTCGCCGGAAAAGTCATAGGCCTGCAGCTTGCCGTCCGGGGAGCAGGCATATTTTGCGGTGATCCGGGACGGGTGGCGTTTTGTCGTCGATGACATGGTCTCGGGACGGTTATAGACGCACCGGACGGGTCTGTTCAGCTTCCAGGCCGCGATGGCGACAAGCGGCTGGACGGACAGATCCAACTTGCCGCCAAAGCCGCCGCCGCAGGCGGTCGGGATAATCCGCACCTGTTCGGGCGCAATCCCCATGATCAGGGCGATCTCGTCGCGATCCATGTAGGCCGCCTGTGTGGTCACGGTAATTTCGATGCGGTCGCCCACCCGCCGCGCCCAACCCGCTTCCGGTTCGATATAGGCGTGTTCGACAAAGCCCGTCTCGAAGCTGCCCTCGACGACGATCAGGCCGGGCGCCGCGAAGGCCGCGTCCACATCGCCTTTTTCCACCTTGCCATGGGCCATGATATTGCCCGGCTTGTCGGAATGGATCCGGTGGGCGCCGTCGGCCAGCGGCGCCTCGAAACCCTGCACCGGTTCGCGTTCGCGCCAGGCAATCGGCAGGTCTTCGTCGCGGATGCCCTGGATTGTCTCCCGGTCGCCAACCAAAGCGGCTACCGCTTCGCCGCGAAACCGCACCTCGGCCCTGGCCAGAACCGGTTGATCCTTGACCTCGGGATAGACGCCGAAACCGTTGGCGCCCGGTACATCCGCCGCGGTCAGGACGGTGACCAGGCCGGGATGTTTCTCATGAAGAGCGGACAGATCGCCGATCTCGAAGGTGGCGTTCCAGTGGGGCGACCGGATGGCCCGCAGCCAGAGCGCATCCGCCGGCGCCTGATCCGCGCCAAAGAGCTCGCTGCCATCGACTTTCTGCCTGCCGTCGGTTTTGGCCGCGCGGGCGCCCACCGCCTCGCCCGACGGCGGGTCGACGATCGCGGCGCCAGCAAGGTTCCCTATGTTGAGGACCGCATCGATGATCTTGCGGTATCCGGTGCAGCGGCACAGAACGCCGCCCAGGGCGTCGAGAATGTCCGCTTCCGTGGGCTTGGCGTTGCGGGCCAGCAGATCGGTTGCCGCCATCAGCATGCCGGGGGTGCAGATGCCGCACTGGGCGGCGCCATACTGGTGAAAGGCCTCCTGCAGGCCATTGAGCTTGCCGTCCGCCGCAAGCCCCTCGATTGTCACGATATGGCGGCCCGCGGCCTGCGCGGCCGGCACCATGCAGGCGCAGATTTGCCGGCCATCCAGCAGGATCGTACAGGCGCCGCAATCGCCGGCATCGCAGCCCACCTTGGTGCCGGTGAAGCCGAGATCTTCGCGCAGCACGTGGGCCAGCCGCTGCGCCGGCGCTGCCTCGACAGTCGCCTGCTTGCCATTCAGGCTGAAGGAAATCGTGATCTTATCCGACATGCTGCGCTCCCAATTGCGAGAGCGCTCTGGCGACCAGCGTTACCGCCGCGTCCCGGCGATAATCGGCGGTGCCGCGCACATCGCTGATGGGCCGCAGGATGGACAGATAGTCCGACGTGACGAGGACGCCAAGATCCGCGGAAACCGGCTGGCCGACCAGGGCCCGTTCCAGAAGCCGCAGTCTTTTCGCCACCGTCGCACAGGAACCGACCGCTATTCTGGCCGCAATGATCCTGTTGTCCGGGCCTTGTTCGATGATCGCGGCCACCATGACGATGGAGATAACCAGATATTTGCGCGCCCCGAGCTTGATAAAAATCGCGCGCGCCGGGTTGGCCGGTTTCGGTATGCGCAGGCCGGTGACCATTTCGTCCAGCCCGCGCCGCGTCTCGCGGTTGCTGATGATGAATTTTTCGAGGGTCATGGGCCGCGTGCCGCGGACGGATTCAAGGTCGATCTCGGCATTCATGGCCAGCAGGGGCGGCACCCCGTCGGCGGCGGGCGACGCGTTGCAGATATTGCCGGCGATGGTGCCCGCATTCTGGATCTGCACCCCGCCGACTTCACGCGCCGCAAGCTTGAGCCCGTCGAACCAGCCGGGCAGGGGGGCATCGATGATATCGGTCCAGGTCGTCGTCGCGCCGATACGAAAATACCCGTCGGTCTCCTCGATGCCGCGCAACCCGTCAATGCGGGATATATCCAGCACATCGTCGTCAAGCGGTTTGCCGACGCGGGCGGGATAATAATCCGTGCCGCCGGCAATGATTTTTAGCGGTTGGCGGGCCAGCGCCGCAACGGCATCGGCGAGAGTATCGGGCTGTAAATAGACGGGCATGGGAAAGGCTTATCACGTCACGGGTCAGTTGAGAATTGCCGGTGCAGTCTATCACATTTCCGCCGGGCATGCGCCGCCGTCGGCCTTGAGGGCGGCGGGGATCAGGTCGCCCCGGAGCAGGGCGCTAAGGGAGTCGCGGTAACCGCCGATCCGGGTCCGCGCCGATCGGTCCGAGGTTATGACCACGGTCAGCCGCAGCGTCGGGACGACATGGATGAACTGGCCGCCGAAGCCGCGCGCATAATAGACGGTGTGATCGCACATTCGCGCGATGAACCAGCCGAACCCGTATTCGTCACCCGAGAAAGGCGAGCGCGTGCGCGGTGTCCATGATTCTCGGATCCAGCTTTCGGAAAGGATGCGCCGGCCCCGGAAGATGCCGCCGTTCCGGTACAGCTCGCCGAACCGCAGCATCGCGCGCGGCGACAGGGCCATGTTGTTGCCGCCCATGAAGATCCCCTGCGGGTCGCGCTGCCACGGCGCAATGTCGATGCCGAGCGGCGCGCCCAGCCAGGCGCGCGCGAGGGCGTGCGTGCTGCGTCCGGAGCGCCGGGTGAGAATAGCTGAAAGCAGGTGCGTGTTGCCGGTGGAATAGAGCATGCGTCCGCCCGGCTCGTCCACGAACGGACGCGCCAGGGCATGGCGGACCCAGTTCCTGCTCGCCACCCAGCGCCCGTAATTGCGCCCCGACGTGCGCTCCAGCCCGGCCCGCATGGAGAGCAGATGGCCGATGGTGATCCGGCCGAGCTTCGGGTCGTCGCGGTCCGGCAGGCTGTCGGCCAGCAGGGCGGCGACGGGCTGCTCCGGCCCGGTCAGAACACCCCGATCCACGGCGATCCCGACCAGCGCCGACATGACCGTTTTCGAGACCGATTTGACATTGACCGGTGCATCCAGCCCCGGCCCGCGAAAGGCCCGCTCGGCAACGATCTTGCCGTCACGCGCGACGATCAGCGCATGCAGCCGCTTGAGGCCCTGGGCCCGGTCCATCGCCCGCGCCAGCAGCGTCTGATCCAGGCCCGAAGCGCCGGCAGCCCCCTGGCCCATGGCCGTGGCAAGCAGGCCGCAAATAACCATGAGCCTAAACAAAGGCGCCTTCATTCGTTTATGTCCTAATTTCCCGAAACACCGTTGTCATCCCGGCCTTGAGCCGGGATGACAATCGCATTTTAACTTCTAAAGTGGAGCAAGCTTCCGACCAAAAGGCAATCCCATGGTGATGACGGTCAGGATACATGAGTATGGCGGGCCGGAGGTCTTGCGGTACGAGGACGTGCCCATCGGGGCGCCGGGCCCCGGCGAGGTCCTGGTGCGGCATCGGGCCATCGGGCTCAATTTCGCCGACATCCACACCCGCGAAGGGCGCTATCCCGTCGACAGCCTGCCGCACGCCATTGGGGGTGAGGCCTGCGGCGTGATCGAAGAGATCGGCGCCGGTGTCGATCATGTCAGGATCGGCGACCGCGTCGCCTATTCCACCGGCGGCCATGCGCTGCCGCGCGGCACCTATACCGAAGCAAGGGTGCTGAGCGCGGACCGGATGATCGTCCTGCCCGACGCCATCGGCGATGAAACCGCGGCCGCCATGCTGACCAAGGGTCTGACCGCGCAATATTTGCTGAAGGACGTCTATAAGGTGGGGCCCGACGATACGGTCCTGATCCATGCCGCCGCCGGCGGTGTCGGGCTGATCCTGAGCCAGTGGGCGCGTCACCTGGGGGCGCGGGTGATCGGTGTGGTCGGGACGGAAGCAAAGGCGGTGCTGGCCGCCGGCCACGGCTGCCACCACATCATCATCAGCGGCAGGGAAGACATCGCGGCAAGGGTGCGCACGCTGACCGACGGGGAAGGGGTGCCGGTGGTCTATGATTCGGTGGGCCGCGATACGTTCGAGGCCTCGCTCCATTCGCTGCGGCCGCGCGGCATGCTGGTGTCCTTTGGCACCGCGTCGGGACCGGTGCCGCCGTTCGACATATTCGAGCTCAACCGGCTGGGATCGTTATACGTGACCAGCGCCGCCTTCTACTGGCACATGCGGACCCGCGAGGAAGTCCTGCACCGCGCCGCCGATCTGTTCGAGGTGGTGCTAAGCGGCGCCGTCAAGATCGTCGTCAATCAGCGCTATGCCCTCGCCGATGTCGCACAAGCCCACCTCGACATGGAGTCCCGCGCCACCACCGGCATGAGCGTTCTGATCCCCTGAAGTGGCGTCTCGCCCGGTCCATTTTGCGGGGGCCGGCGGGAAAAATACCTTTTTTTCGAGGATCAACCCCATGCAAAGTAGAAATACGGTATAATAATACCGCAATTGGGGGCGTTTTGATTGCGCGCAGGTCTCTCATGAGACGACCCCATAAACCTCAGTTGTCACCCCGGCTCGCGCTTCGCTTGGTCGGGATGACAACTGAGGTAAATCGCTCAAATCGCGGTGTACCCCCCGTCGACGTAATGATCGGCGCCCGACGTGTAGCTGGAGTCGTCGCTGGCCAGGAACAGGGCGGTCCTGGCGATTTCTTCCGGCTGGCCCAGTCTTGCCGCCGGCAAATGCGGGCGGTGGCGGTCGATGACGGCGTCCATGTTGGGGCTGGCCATCAGCAGGCGGGGTGTTTCGATGGGGCCGGGCAGGATCGAATTGGCGCGGATATTGTCGGCGGCGTAATCGATGGCGATGGATTGGGACAGCAGACGAACGGCTGCCTTGGCCGACGAATAGGCCGGGCGTCGCTTGGCGGTGCGCGCGCCATAGATCGACGAAATATTGATGAACGAACCGCCGCCCGCCGCCCGCATATGGGGGATGGCGTATTTGGCGACGATAAACATGCCGGTCACATCGACATCCAGTGTCCTGCGCCAGATCGCCACATCCAGCTCTTCGACCGGTAGAAGCGGGTCGGTAAAGGCGGCGGCGTTGAACACGACGTTGAGCCCGCCAAAGGCTTCGACCGTGCTGGCGATGGCCGCTTTCACCGCCGCTTCGTCGGTGACGTCGCACACCAGCGCGATGGCTCGCCCGCCCGCCGCTTCGATATCGGCGGCGGTTTT
>JAQBTY010000470.1 GCA_027624735.1 Pseudomonadota bacterium
CGTATCAGACAATTTTCGCGTCATATCTCCAAAGGATTTTCGGGTTCTGACGTGAGCGGAGTATACTTAATTTTTGTGCGATGACTGAAATTTTACAAGCAAAACCCAGTTTTCAAAGAGACCATCAGATCGTCGAGTCAAGTGATCTGGTTGCCGATCCGCATTTGTCCGTTGCCGCTTCAGCGCGCGCGCTTCGCATAAGCCCAACGACACTTCGCCGATATATCAGGGATTACAGTGATCACCTCGATGTCGTTCGCGACGGCCGACGGCTTATGATAGCGGTTAGTTCGATCCCAGCGCTTGCCCAAATCAGAGATTTGCGGGCGCGAAAATTCAATTGTGAAGACATCCAGCAGATTCTCGCGGCCTTACCGGGGCAGGCTATCCTTGTGGGCCTCGCCGATTCGATCCAAGCGACCGCGAGCATCGCCGCGAAGAACGCCGTTGACGCGGCGATCAAAGACCTCCGAGCGGAATTAGCCGGCATAAAACGGACGACCCAGGACAGCGAGGTTGTCGTCCGCCAGTCCCTCGCCAACATCCTGTTCCTGATCGATAAATTCGGCAGGGATTTACAGTTTCATATGTCGGAAGAGCGCATTGCCAGCAATAAACGGGATCTCCATTCAATACAGTATCAGCAGGAAACCCTGCAGCTTCCTACCTCGCGCACTGACAATAAAGTCTTACTGTCGATTGCGGCAACCCTTTGCCGCCGCCTGTCGGCAGCGTTGTTTTCCCGCTGATTGTCATATTTCTCCTGCCGCAGGCCGGAAGAGTCGTCGCCCCCCTACCCCGCCAGCTTCTTCCGCAATAGCTCGTTGACGATCTTGGGGTTGGCCTTACCCTGGGTCTGCTGCATGACCTGACCGACGAACCAGCCGATGATCTTTTCGTTGCCGGAGCGGAATTGCATTACCTGGTTGTCGGCGCCGGCGATGATGCCGTCGATGATGGCTTCGATTTCGCCCGTATCGGACACCTGCCTGAGGCCCTTTTCCGCCACGATATCGGCGGCGTCCTTACCGCTTTCCACCATATCGTCAAAGACGTCCTTGGCAATGCGTCCGGAAATCGTCCCATCGCCGATCAGATCGATCAGGCCACCCAGATGTTCGGCGGTGACCGGCGCTTCCGAAATATCAAGTCCCTGCCGGTTAAGCACGCCGAAGAGATCGCTGGTAATCCAGTTCGCGGCGGTTTTGGCGTCGCGCCCCTTCGCCGCGGTCTCGAAATAATCCGCGATGGCGCGTTCGGAAACCAGCACGCCCGCATCATACTGGGACAGGCCGTAATCGGCGACAAACCGGTCTTTCTTTTCATCGGGCAGTTCCGGCAGGCTTTCCTTGATGCGGGCGATATAATCCTCGGTCAAGGTCAGGGGCAGCAGATCCGGATCCGGGAAATACCGGTAATCATGGGCGTCTTCTTTTGACCGCATGGAACGCGTAACGCCCTTGTTTGCATCGAACAGGCGGGTTTCCTGATTGATGGCGCCGCCATCCTCGATGATCTCGATCTGCCGGCGTGCCTCGTAGTCGATCGCCTGCTGCAGGAAGCGGATGGAATTCACGTTTTTTATCTCACACCGCTTGCCGAGCGCCTCACCCGGCTTGCGAATAGACACGTTGGCATCGCAGCGCAGGCTGCCCTGCTCCATATTGCCGTCGCAGGTGCCGAGATAGCGCATGATGGCGCGCAGCTTGGTGACATAGGCGGCGGCCTCGGCGGAAGTGCGCATGTCGGGCTCCGACACGATCTCCATCAGGGTGACGCCGGACCGGTTGAGATCCACATAGGTGCTGTGCGGATCCTGGTCGTGCAGGCTCTTGCCGGCATCCTGTTCCAGATGAATCCGGGTGATCCCGACAGTCCGGCTTTCGCCATCCGGCATATCGAGAATTATCTCTCCCTTTCCGACGATGGGATCGCTGAACTGGGAAATCTGATAGCCCTGCGGCAGGTCGGGATAGAAATAGTTTTTGCGATCGAACACTGAATAGCGGTTGATTTGTGCTTTGATGCCGAGCCCGGTCCGCACCGCCTGTTCGATGGATTTTTCGTTGATCACCGGCAGCATGCCGGGCATGGCGGCATCGACCAGCGACACCTGCGTGTTGGGTTCGGCGCCAAAGGCCGTGGCGGCGCCGGAAAACAGCTTCGCTTCAGCGATCACCTGGGCATGGACCTCGAGCCCGATAACCACTTCCCATTCGCCGGTGCGTCCTTCGATCAGTGACATTTCAAAACCTCTCTAAACTCAATTTCCGCCGCGCGCGGCCATTCCCGCGATAAGCGTGAGCAGGGCATACATGCATGTCCGGGTAAACCACACCTTGGTCAGGCGTTTTTTGTAATCCTGCTCCATGGTCTGACGGCCCTGATGGCTTGGTTCCTGGGCCAGCGCCGCGGCGAACTTTGGCTTGGCATCGCGATGGATCTCATAAATCGCATAGGCTTGCACTAAAGCGGCGGCCAGCGCCGCATAAATGCCGCCAATATTGCTCCACGTGAAATACTGAAACCCGATAAGGCCCAGCCCGATATGGATGAGAACATACCAAAAATGGTAGCGCATTACGCTCTCACGCGATCAAATCGCCGGGACGCGCCGTGAAATTGGCGGCCAGCTCAAGCGTCTCGGCGGCGCGGAACAGGGTCTCTTCATCGAACGCGTTCGTTATCAATTGCAGCCCCAGCGGCAGTCCTTCCGATGACAGGCCGGCCGGAACCGAGATGGCCGGCAGTCCGGCAAGGCTGGCCGGCACGGTCAGCACATCGTTAAGGTACATGGCGATCAGATCGCCGGATTTCTCGCCATGCGCGAAGGCGGCGGTCGGTGCGGTCGGCGTCAGAATAGCGTCGACGGTCTCGAAGGCGGCGCTGAACTCATTGGCGATCAGTTTGCGGACCTTCTGCGCCTTTAAGTAATAGGCATCGTAATAACCGGCGGAAAGCACGTAGGCGCCGATCATGATGCGTCGCCGCACTTCGGCGCCAAACCCGGCGCCGCGGGTTTTTTCGTAGATATCGGCCGGAGTGTCACCGTCT